>JAFYPG010000084.1 GCA_017547605.1 Prevotella sp. | reverse complement strand
GCGATGCTCAAGAGGGAATTCCCTGAGATGACGCAGGATCAGGCCGACAAACTGGTGAGTTATGCCCTCTATCAGAACAGTGACCAAGGCGACGTGAAAGGCGTACAGGTGAATGCCTCTGCGAATATCTTCCGAGGCTTCAACCTCTCTGCCAACTATGCCTATACCTATGCGAGGACGAAGAGCGGCGACGAGTGGACAGTCTTGGAGCGTAGCATCCGCCATACCGCCACCGTCAATGCCAACTACCACCATGCTTGGGGTAAATATGGTCTGAATGTCAATCTGAACGGGCGCCTCCAGTCGAAGACCTATTATACAGGAACCTACGAGGATGCACCAGGTTTTGGCTTGTGGAACCTGCATACCACACATAGTTTCGACGTGGCGAAATGGGCCTTCCTCGAACCAGGCATTGGTGTGGATAACATCTTCGACAAGGTGGATCGTCGCATCGACTCCTCTACGCGTAAATACGCGCTCTATTCACCGGGCCGTATGCTCGTTGTCAGTTTGAAAGTGAAATTTAAGCAGTAATCATGGGAAAGATCATCGTAGCAGGCATCGGACCTGGTAGCAAGGAAGATATCACCCCCGCCGTACTCGAGGCAGTACGTGAGGCGGATGCCATCGTGGGTTATAAGTACTATTTCCAGTTCATCGAGCCATACGTCTCTGAGGGATGCGAGTGTATCGACACAGGGATGAAGAAGGAACGTGAACGGGCAGAACAGGCCTTTACACTGGCAGAGCAGGGGAAGACCGTCGTGGTGATCTCCTCTGGTGATGCAGGCATCTATGGCATGGCACCGCTGATCTATGAGATGAAGCATGAACAAGGGTCGGATATTGAGATCGAAGTCCTGCCTGGTATCTCTGCTTTCCAGAAGGCCGCTTCGCTATTGGGCGCTCCCATCGGCCACGACCTGTGTATCATCTCACTGAGCGATCTGATGACGCCCTGGGAGGTTATCGAGCGGAGGATCTTAGCGGCTGCTGAAGGTGACTTCGTGACGGCAATCTATAACCCCAAGTCACATGGCCGCTATTGGCAACTCTACCGTCTGCTGGAACTCTTCTTGCAGAAGCGTTCGAGAGAGACGCCTGTGGGCTATGTCCGTCAGGCAGGACGCGAGGATCAGGAGGTGGTTATCACCACTTTGGGTGCCTTCGATCCTGAACAGGTGGATATGTTTACCGTCATCCTGATTGGTAATTCACAGTCGTATGTCGTGGATGGCAAAATAATTACACCGCGCGGCTACTACCGTGAGGATCAGGCGGTTGCTGAGAAGCCAAGCCAACAGATTATGATGGAGTCGTTCCATACCATCGAAGATCTTCTGAAAAAGAAAGACTATCCGTTAGATCATAAATGGGCTTTGCTGCATGCCATCCATACCACTGCCGACTTTAATATGGAGCAGATCCTCTATACGGACGAAGGGGCGGTGGAGACATTATATAATAAGGTTCGCGAGGGGAGTCTGAAGACGATTGTGACAGACGTGACGATGGTGGTGAGTGGCATCCGCAAGGGAGCCCTCCAACGCTTGGGTATCGAGGCGAAGTGCTATCTCTCTGATCCCCGTGTGGCAGAAATGGCCTCTTCGCAGGAGATTACCCGTACGCAGGCTGGCATCCGTCTGGCTGTCGAGGAACATCCTGATGCCCTCTTCGCCTTTGGCAACGCCCCCACGGCTTTAATGGAACTCTGTGACCTGATCCGTAAAGGTAAGGCTCGTCCTGCTGGTATCATTGCCGCCCCTGTGGGTTTCGTTCATGTCCGTGAGTCGAAGCACATGGTAAAGCCTTTCCGTGATATTCCTAAGATCATCGTGGAAGGGCGCAAGGGCGGAAGCAATATCGCCGCCACACTCTGTAACGCAATCCTGACCTTCGACGATGCTGCACAACTCAAACCTGGGAGAGACTTATGAAGTTTATCGTTATAGGCATCACAGACCATCCGCAGCCATTCTTCCCTCCAGAAGTGTTGGATGTCATCCGCCAGGGGAAAGTCTTTTCTGGCGGTAAGCGCCACTATGAGATCATGGCACCGTTCCTACCAGAAAATGCGGAATGGATTAACATCACCGTTCCTCTGGATGATGTCTTCGACAAGTACGACTTGTGTTTCCGATATTTGTCTAACCATCTGAATGTCAGTCAGTCTATCGTTGTCTTTGCCTCTGGCGATCCCTTGTTCTTTGGCTTTGCCAACACCATTCAGCGCAAGATGCCTGAGGCCGAATTGGTGGTTTACCCCGCCTTTAACTCCCTCCAGATGTTGGCCCATCGACTGCTGATGCCTTATCACGATATGCGGATCGTCTCTCTCACGGGTCGTCCATGGCCTGCGTTCGACAAGGCACTCATCGAAAAGGTACGAAAGATCGGCATCCTGACAGATCGAGAGCATACGCCTGCCGCCATTGCCCAGCGGATGCTCGACTATGGCTATACGGATTATCAGATGTCCGTGGGCGAACACTTGGGGAATCCTGCGCTCGAAAAGGTCACAACGCTTACTCTCGAAGAAGCCACCCATCATGACTTCGATTATCCCAATTGCGTGCTGCTGGAACTCACTGGGGACGGTCCCCTGCGAGTTCCCTTCGGCATCCCCGACGCAGAGTTCTCTCTGCTTGACGGTCGCGAGAAGATGATCACGAAGATGCCCATCCGTCTGCTGACGCTTCAGGCACTCGAACTGCCTCAAAGGCACGTCTTCTGGGATATTGGCTTCTGTACGGGCAGTGTCTCTATCGAAGCCCGTCTGCAGTTCCCCCATCTGGATATCGAAGCCTTCGAGATTCGTCCTGAGTGTGAGGCCATCTTCCACGAGAACGCCCGTCGCTTTGGTGCCCCTGGCATCAACATCCATATGGGCGATTTCCTCGAAACAGACCTCTCTACCCTCCCCCGTCCTGATGCTGTTTTTATTGGTGGACATGGTGGAAAATTGAAAGAGATCATGGCGAAGATCCTGACTGTCCTCGCTGATGATGGTGTGATTGTCTTCAACAGCGTCACCTCACCTAAAGTGCCCACTGACAGTCGCCAACTCTGGGATGAGGCCTGCGCTGAACTCAGTCTGAGACAAGAGTCCCCCCTCCGTATCCAACTCAACGACTACAACCCTATAGAAATACTAAGATGCAGAAGATAGCCGTCATACAGATTAATGAGACAGGCAAGGACATCGCCATGACCTTGCAACGTGAACTGGGTGCCAAGGTCATCAGTCGTACTGATGTGGGTAAACTGTGGAAACAGTACGATGCCTTTGTCTTCATTGGTGCGATGGGTATCTGTGTGCGCACCATCGCCCCCTATATCAAGGATAAGCACGAGGATCCTGCTGTCGTCTGTGTCGATAGCATGGGTTTGAACGCCATCTCTGTCCTCTCAGGACATATCGGAGGGGCGAATGATCTGGCGCACAAGGTGGCAGCACTGATAGGTGCTCGCGAGGTGATCACCACCCAGAGCGACAATGCAGGACTCTGGGCACTCGACACCTTTGCAGAACGATTCCACTGGGCCATCGCTAGCGATGATGACATGAATGAGTGCATCTATGCCTTCGTGAATCGTGAGCCTACAGCCCTGCTGATGGAAATCTGCGACGAGGGAACGGATTATCTGGAGAAGACACTTCCCCCACATGTGACTGTCGTCAAGAGCCTCGAGGAGGTGGATCCCAAGAAGTATAAGCTTGTCATCCTGGTGACACCCTACAATCTCTGTGCACCATACGGTGTGCTCGAATTGCATTTTGTACCCATGATTGCTGCCTTAGGCTTCGGACTCGCCAGTCATCCTGATGACTATGAGGACATCTACGACGAGATCGATGAGGCCATGAGCCAGATTGGCGTGTTGCCCTGCTACAAGCGCTATTGCACCATCGATGTGAAGAAAGAGGAAGAGTTTTGTGCGATGCTCGTAGATGACTTAGGGGAGGAGTTGGTATTCTACACAGCAGAGGAACTGGCCAAGGTTGAAGTGCCTAACCCCAGTAAGACCGTCGAGAAGCATGTGGGTACGCCCTCTGTCTGTGAGGCAGCGGCCATCCTCGGTGCAAACCATGGCAAACTGATTGTTCCCAAGGTGAAGGGCAGGAACTGGACGGCTGCCCTCGCTATCGACTATAAATATCTTCGTGAGAAACAAGGCCACATCGAAATCGTAGGTGCTGGTCCTGGCGATCCTGACTTGGTATCCGTGCGAGGTCGTAAGATGCTCGAGCGCGCAGACCTTATTCTCTATGCAGGCTCTTTGGTGCCAAAGGCTCTCACAGACTGCCACAAGCCAGGTGCCGTCGTGCGCTCCTCTGCTGATATGGCGCTCGAAGAACAGTGTGAGCTGATGAAAAAGTACTATGATGAAGGAAAATACATCGTTCGTCTCCATACAGGCGATCCTTGTATCTTTGGTGCGATCCAGGAACAGATGGCTTTCTTCGATCAGAACGGTATGGATTATCATATCACACCAGGTATCTCCTCTTTCCTCGCTGCAGCCGCTGAGTTACAGAGTCAGTTCACGATTCCTGAGCGTTGTCAGACGATTATCCTCACACGTGGCGAGGGCCGTACCCCCATGCCAGAGAAAGAACAACTGCATCTGTTGGCAAAGAGTCAGAGTACGATGTGTATCTTCCTATCGGCTTCCATCGTCGATGATGTCCAGCGCGAACTGCTCCAAGAGTATCCTGAGGACACGCCCATTGCTGCCTGCTATCATCTCACGTGGCCTGATCAGAAGATCTATCGTGGTGTGCTTAAAGACCTTGCGAAGATTGTCCACGACAACCATCTCACCCTCACCACGATGCTCGTCGTAGGTGAGGCCATCGATAATCGCCAAGGTCTCTCAGAGCTCTATTCCAAGCACTTCACCCACCTGTTTAGAAAAGGCGACGATGAACAAGCTTCGTAATTTAATATACTGTCTTGTTTCTAGAAATATCCATTATGAGTAGCAATCAAAACAAGGTGTAGCTCTATCGGCTACAAGGATAGGAATTTATTTCGAAACTTCCAAGAAAAAGTCCGAAAACTTTCAATCGTTTTCGGACGATATAAGTGATCAGGGCCACCAATGTATTATTACAAACGTTCGAATTTATTACTTTTCTGTGAAACTACAAAATATTTTCCAACAAAATATATCAAAAAATGCTTCAACTATTCATAATTGATGATAAATATCTGTAATATAATAGATTACACTATGAATAGAGTACTTTTTCAGATGCTTATCTATTCATAAACGGCTAAAAAATAAGTCTGAATTCTCGATAATATTCAGTTAACTTTCTGTATATTAGGTAGTTTATCAATCACACAAACTATTGGTACACTCTGTTTCTCCCTGAAAAACATAGTGTACCACAAGCAGAAACAAAGTGTACCAAAGATTGAAACGAAGTTGGTACACTATTTGCTTAACTCATACCCGTGCTAATTTTGTCAATAAAAATGGTAATTTATGAATAGATGGCTCTCTTTTTTGAGCCTCTATTCATAGTGTAAATGATTGATACTCAATAAGGTATCTCAAAATATGAATAGTTGACCCATTTTTTATCAATTTTTCATTGAAATTAGAAATTTAATTTATATCCTTGTAGTCAATGATCAAAAACTAAATAAGATGATCAAGATATGTGCGAGGCATCTCACTCGTAGTTGATCTTTCACGTCGGGACGACGGCAGTGTGGATGGTGCACAGTTTTTAGATATGTAAGGCAATGCATATGTTTATTTAAAAATAATTTGGAACTTTCAGTTTTAATTCCTATATTTGCAAACGTAATCCAATAACAGAGTATCACAATGAAGAATTGTTTTAGTAGTATTTGTTTGTTCATAGTCTTACTGGCATACTGTCTTCCTTTATCAGCCCAGTATGTGACTAAAGAAATTGCTATGGAGAAAGCCTATGCTTTTATGAACAAAAGCAGCAAATCACGTTCCGACATACCTAAAACCATGAAACTGACATTGGCCACTGACCGCGACGAGTTCTATGTCTTTAACGACGAGGCGAATGGCGGCTATGTTGTCATCAGTGGCGACACGCGTATGCCAGACGTTCTGGCCTATTCTAATAACGGACAATATGATACGAATCATCTTCCTTGCAATATGAAGGCATGGATGGAAGAATATGCATCACAGGTTAAATATCTTCGGGCGCACCCAGAAGCCAAAACGACAAGAGGAACCACACCAGAGAGAGAAAACATCGCCCCCTTGCTGACAAGCGCATTTGGTCAATGGGCTCCTTATAACAAAAAATGCCCTGAAGTTTATGATGAGGATGGTGGCTCCCGTTGTCCCACCGGATGTGTTGCAACAGCGATGGCACAAATCATGCATTACTATCGATGGCCCAACCAAACAAAAGCTGTTATACCTGGCTATACAACAAGAACATTAGAAATTGAAATACCAGAGATTCCTGTTACTGAAATCGATTGGTCTCAAATTCTTTCAAAGTATTCTAATAATGGTAGTTACAATAGTAACAACGCGGATGCCATATCTACTCTGATGATGCTATGTGGTGCCTCTGTTCAAATGGATTATAGAAAAAAAAGTAGTGCAGCTTCCAGTTCAAGAGCCGCCGAAGCATTTTACAAGTATTTTGACTACGATGAGACCCTCATAGAATATGTTAGACGTGGTGACAATACTAACCTTTGGGAGCAGATGATTTATGAGGAATTGTATGATGGACGCCCTGTTTATTATGAAGGAAGTGGTGAATCTGGTGCTCATGCTTTTAATGTAGATGGATATGAGGACGGCTATTTTCATATCAATTGGGGATGGAGCGGAAAAGGTTCTTACGCCCTCATGGATGTCACAATTGTTGACTTTTGGGAAGGTACTAATGGATGGGAAGGATATACCGATAGGCATGGTGCTATTATAGGTATTCGACCCGCATCGGATGATTATCCCAAACGATATGCTGTTCTTGAGGATGAGAAGATAACATTCTATTATGATACGGAAAAGGATCATCGTTCAGGAACAGTAATGGATATTTCAAACTATTACCTGAATACGGATGATTTGTGGGATTATAAAGAACAGATTACCGAATGTGTCATTGACCCATCGTTTGCTAATTATAAGTCAAGGGATATGGAGGGAATGTTTATTAACTGGCGAAACTTGAAGTCTATTCAAGGATTAGAGAATCTGAACCCCTCAATGACATCCACCATGAGAGATATGTTTTATGGATGTACTAGTTTGACCTGTCTTGACTTGCACGGTTTAAAGACGGATAATGTGACAAATATGCGCTCTATGTTCTCTGGCTGTTCCAACCTAACCAGTCTTGACTTGAGCGGTTTCAAGACGGATAATGTGACAAATATGTGTTCTATGTTCTCTGGCTGTTCCAACCTAACCAGTCTTGATTTGAGTGGTTTAAATACGGAAAATGTGACGGATATGAGTTCTATGTTTTATGGCTGTTCTGGTCTGAAAAGTCTTGATATGAGTGGCCTCAAGACGGATAACGTAACGGACATAACCGATATGTTCGAGGGTTGCTCCGGTCTGGAAAGCCTTAACTTGAGTGGTTTCAAGACGGATAACGTGACAAGCATGAACTTTATGTTCGAAGGTTGTTCTTGTCTGAAGAACCTTGATTTGAGTGGTTTCAAGACGGATAACGTGCAAGGTATGAGTTTTATGTTCGCTGGATGTTCTGGTCTGGAAGACCTTGATTTAAGCGGTTTCAAGACGGATAGTGTGACGATTACGTACAGTATGTTCTATAACTGCGATCGGTTGTCAACAATCTATGTAAGTGATTTGTGGAACATGTCAAACGTGGAAGAGGCAGAAGACATGTTCTATGGATGTTCCCGTATTGTTGGTGGTATGGGTACAACTTATGATCCAAATCATATTGGTATAGATTACGCCCACGTTGACGAAGGACCAGACAATCCGGGTTATTTTACCTATAAGGAGCCGCCAACCTCAATAATCAGTCCGAAATTATATTCAGAAGGAAGACCTGTCAAATGGTATGACTTCGGGGGAAAGCAAATAAAGAATCCTCGAAAGGGTCTGAATATCATGCGAATGGGCAATGGCAAGTCCCAGAAGGTCTTGATCAAGTAGAAATAAAAGATGTACACAGATATGAAGAAGTTTTTGACTTGTTTATTGACTATGTTAGGCCTGAATACGGCTTGCGGTCAGGGAAATTATGAAAATGCGGATGTCAACGAATTCGCAGAACTGGTGGCTGATACTAATGTGGTGGTACTCGATGTGAGAACGCCTGAAGAATTTGCCGAAGGGCATCTCGAGAGGGCTATCAATATCGACTATCACCAGAGCGACTTCGTTGAGAAGGCTATGGCTTCTTTGCCTCAAGATAAGAAGATTGCCGTCTATTGCCGTAGTGGACGACGTTCTGCTGGTGCTGCAGGCAAACTGGGGGATAAAGGTTATAAACTGGTGAACCTGAAAGGTGGTATCATCGCTTGGAAAGAGGCTGGGCTCCGCATCATCAGCAGTGCACAGGCCCAGACCTTCCCCGTTACGGCTGACAGCCTCGTGGGAGAATGGCGATGGGTAGGCAAGAACGTACCAGAACTGATCCTCGTTCTGGATGGAGGTAACACTGATCCGCAGAGTAACGGTCTGAAAGTCCAGAGTCTCTATCGCTACCGTATTGAAGACTATAAGGACCCTAAGATGACCTTCGACGGTGAGATTATCCACATCCGTAAGGATCTCGAAGAGAATACCTATTTAGAGCTTGACCTGAAGCCCTGTGGCAACGATCTCACGGGCCGCTGTCTGATGGTAGGTATCATGCCCGAGCAGGTTAACACAGAGATTACTCTCCGTCGCGATTACTTCGAATACGACAACAAATAACAATGCCTTAGGCGAATTATGATACTGGTATTCGGAGGAACGACGGAAGGGCGTAAGGCTGTGGAGGTGCTGGAGGAGGCTGGCACAACCTATTTCTACAGCACCAAGACGGGTGAACAGGATATTACCTTGCATCATGGGCAACGCATTGACGGTGCACTGGATGAAGAGGCGATGCTGGCATTCTGTCGTGAGCAGGGTATCCGTCTGATAGTGGATGCTGCCCATCCTTTCGCCTCGCAACTCCACCAGACGATTGCTCAGGTCTCTGAAACACTGGATATCCCAGCCATTCGTTATGAACGCATCTATCCTGAGCGCGATCCAGAAATTACATGGATTGATGACTATAGCCAGATTCCTCACGATATCCATAGTCTGCTGGCGACAACGGGTGTGCAGAGCATTGCCAAACTGAAACCATTGGAGGCTGAGGGCATCAGAATCTTTTATCGCATCCTCAACAGGGAGTCGTCGATGGCCTTAGCCCTGAAGCAAGGGGCTGGGGAGGAACAGCTCTGCTACTATGAGAATCCGAAAGATATTCCTGTAGAGGCTGACGCGATTCTGTTGAAGGAGAGTGGACTGACAGGAGGATTCCAAGAAAAAGTGGAAGCCGCCCAAAAACGAGGCATGAGGATCATCGCCTTAAAGCGACCAGAGACTCCTCAGCTATTTACGATTGTCAATGGGCCTTATGGATTAAGACGAGCAGTAGAGAAACTGTTGCCAGAATTCTATCCCCTGCATAGTGGACTGACGACGGGTACTTGTGCGACGGCTGCGGCTGTGGCTGCGGTGTTAGCCTCACATGGGGACGGTTCTTTTGTCGCACAAAAGAACCGTCCCCATGAGGTGCCTGTGGTGCTGCCTGACGGTGAGACGATCTATGTGCCAGTGAGTTATGGCGATGGCTATGCGTCTGTCTTTAAGGAGGCTGGCGATGATCCAGATGTAACGAATGGATTAGAGATCAGGGCGAGTGTCAAACCATCCGAGACCTTCGAGATTCTTGGAGGTGAGGGGGTAGGAAGATTCACGCTTCCCGGCTTTGACTATCCCCCTGGTGAACCTGCCATCAACAAAGCCCCTCGTGAGATGATCCGAAAGAATCTGGAGCAATTATCAATTATCCATTCTTGCGTCCCTTCCGGTAGCAAGCGCCCCTCCGGGTCGAGCGGTCCATTATCCATTACGATTT
Organism: Prevotella sp.; assembly: GCA_017547605.1. Taxonomy (GTDB): domain Bacteria; phylum Bacteroidota; class Bacteroidia; order Bacteroidales; family Bacteroidaceae; genus Prevotella. The sequence goes on along the minus strand of JAFYPG010000084.1, from coordinate 13,552 downwards.
CCGTGCCTGAAGGCAAGGAAATCGCTAAACGCACCTTCAATCCCCGTCTGGGTATCGAAGGCGGCATCTCGATCATTGGTGTCTCTGGCATCGTGAAACCTTTCTCGGAAGAGGCCTTTATTGAGAGCATCCGTAAGTGTATGACGGTGGCACAGGCCTCTGGCTCTGAGCGTGTGGTAATCAATAGCGGTGGCAAAAGTGAGCGTTTTGTGAAGGCGCTCTATCCAGACCTGCCCCAACAGGCGTTTGTGGAATATGGCAACTATATCGGTGAGACACTGAAGATCGCCCACGAACTTGATATCAAGAATGTCGCCCTTGGCGTGATGTTGGGCAAAGCCGTCAAACTCGCTGCTGGTCATCTCGACACCCATAGCCGCAAGGCGACGATGGACAAAGAGTTTATCCTGCATATGCTTCAGGAAACCAACTGCGATATTGACATCAGCAAAATTACCTTAGCGCGCGAACTCTGGGAATTACTTCCCCAAGACAAACTCCAACCCTTCGCCAACACCATCATTAGCCATTGCGCAGAACATTGTGCTCCCTTGCTACCCAATGGTTCACTGACCATCCTCCTGATCGATGATGATGGGCAGATTTATAAAGGTAAAAAGGTAAAAAAGTAAAATATTATTCTCCCACTTCGTCCTTGCGACGACGGAAAAGGACGGCTGCGATGACAGGCGCACCTACGAGGGCTGTGACACTGTTGACTGGTAAGGCGCCCTCGAAGCCAGGCATTCTGGCAATGAGGTTGCAGACGAGGGCGAGGGCTGCACCACAAAGCATCGTGGCTGGCATCAGAATACGGTGGTCAGAAGTACGGAAGATGGCGCGTGCCAGATGGGGCACTGCGAGGCCTATGAACATGATAGGACCACAATAAGCCGTAACGATTGCCACCAGCACACCAGAACTGACAATCACTAGCATACGGGCACGACGGATATTCAAACCAAGGTTGGCTGCATAACGGTCACCTAACAATAGCAGGTTCATGGATTTTACCAACAGACAGGCCAACGGCAGCAGGATACACATCAGTACCACGAAGAGGATCATCTCGTCGCCAGAGACACGCGAGAACGACCCTAAGCCCCAGACCACGAATGACTTCACATCCTCCTCTGGTGACAGGAACTTCAGCACACCGATGATGGCATTGGCCAGATAGCCGATCATCACACCAATAATTAATAAGGTAACGTTACCCTTCACCTTTTGTGCAATCCAGACGATGAGCATCATCACTGCCAAGGCACCAATGATGGCAGCCACACTCATGGCAGCATCACCCAGATAACCGAGGCGACTCAGTGCCACACCACCAATCCTACCAGAGAGTAGCACCACAAAGGCTACACCCAGAGCAGAACCATTGGAGATGCCCAATACAGAAGGACCCGCCAAAGGGTTACGGAAGACCGTCTGCATCTGGAGACCACTGACGGCCAAGCCAGCGCCAGCGACAATGGCCGTAAGAGCCTGAGGCAGTCGCGACTTCCAGATGATGTTCTGCCAGATCTCGGATTCTGAAACATCACCAAAGAGAATACGGCAGACACTCTTTAAAGGTATATCTACGGAGCCAATGAGCAGGTTCACGATAGCCAGAACCACTATCGCCACGACCAGTATCAATATCATTGGTAACGTCCGTCTCATCACTTCAGCAGATAATAGAATGTAGGCTGGTAATCCTTTTCCACCAACTCTGGGTGGAAGATGGCTACGAAGTCCTTCAATAGCAGGTCAGGCTCTACAGGCGAGATCTCGTAATAAGGCGTCTGCTTCATGTTGCAGTAGATCACCTTCTTTTCCTTGTAGGCCTTGAAGAGTTCGTTACGAGGTTCGGAGGCTTTCAACGCCTCGTAGGAGAACTCGCCAGGGTAACTGTTGAGGATGCGCCAGTAATCAGCGTTGGCTGCGAGGGCGTACATCTTCTCAAACTCCAGGTTCTCACCACTGGTCTCCTCGTCGTTGATGACATAGTCGGCTCCAGCATCACGGAAGATCTGTGCCAGATAGTTCTTGCCACCCACGGCATGCCAGTTGCCGTAGTGCATCTCACCACTGAGCACCGTAGGACGGGTGGCAGCAGCGGCAGCCTTTTCTTTGAGTTCGTTGTAACGGCTCTCGATGCTCGAGAATGTCTCGATGGCCTCTTTCTCCTTACCAATAAACATCCCCACGAACTTGATCCACTCGGCTTGTCCTAACGGATCGAGTTCCTGATAGCCGAGATGTGGCACCAGCGTGATACCCGTCTCCTTAATGGCATCATAGCCACCACGCTTAGAGGGCGAGATAAAGATTACGTCAGGATTAGCAGCCAGTACCATCTCTGTGTCGAAGTTTCCCTCCATACCGATCTTCACGATACGGCCATCCTTCACTCTGGCGAGGATATCCTTGTTGAAGAGGTTCTTCGTACCAGTCAGTCCCTTCACCACATCGTGGGCATCGAGGATGGTGAAATTCGACAACTGCAAAGCCGTCATACAGATGGTATTCTTAATAGGTACGCGCACTTTCGTATAGCCTTCAGGCACTTTCGCGTCATTTGTCGTCACCAAGGCGAAGTGGTAATCTTTGCCCACATCTACCAATCGCACGCCATCTTGACTCTTCACCTGATAGCCTGTGGCATATTTCGGACACAAAAGACTATCTGCACCTGCTGTATCATCTGATACCGCCTTATCTCTCCGAACGCATGAACTACACATCAGCAGAACCATGCATACTAACTCTAAAACAAATGATCTTTTCATCTTGACTGCATGACGTTGCAAAGATACATAATTATGGTGTAAAAGTAGAAAAATAAACCTATTTTATGCGGGTATTCACAAAAAATATATAATTTTGCAATCGTAAAAGGGCATTCTGATGACGATATACTAATGATGGAATATAAAGATTTGTTTATTGATTTCGACGACACACTCTACGACACTTACGGCAACGCTGTTATTGCCTTACGGGAGACGTATGAGGCTTTCCATCTTGAACGCTTTTTCCCTGACTCACAGATTTTCTATGATGCCTATTGGCGGGCCAATATTGACCTATGGACAAGTTATTCCAAAGGTGAGATTACTCGCGACTATTTAATAGTGGAACGTTTCCGTCGTCCGCTGAGTACCAGTAACGGTCTTGATGTTACGGAACAACTCTGTCTGGATATGAGCGATAAGTTCCTCGACTTCTGTTCTTCGAAATCTGGCGTTGTGGAAGGTGCGCACGAACTCATGGAGTATCTGCGTCAGCGCGGTTATAGGATACACATGACGAGCAACGGTTTCCATGAGGTGCAATATAAGAAATTGGCTGCTTGCGGTTTACGTGACTATTTCGACACCATCATCCTCAGTGAGGATGCTGGGGCAAACAAGCCCTCACCACAGTACTTCGACTATGCCCTCAGCCAGTCAGGAGCCCATCGTGAAAGCACCCTCATGATTGGTGACAATCTACAAACCGATATCATGGGTGCCCTTAACTCAGGCATAGATGCCCTACTATTCAATCGCTGGAACGTGGACGCCAGTGATTGTTTACTGACGCCCACGTTCATCGTTACCAGCCTGAAAGATATCAAAAAAATCTTGTAGGCTATTCTTCCATCTATCTACTCAGGAAGGATGGGCTCGCCCATGGCAGAAGCCTCAGCATCCTTGTCATCGAGTTTGAAGAGCATGAACTGCGGAGACTCTGCCGTCCATGGTGTCCAGCCGAGACCCTCAGAACCCTCAGCACCGTTAGGATCGCTGTACTTGGCGAAGTTAGTCCAAGCCGTCAGCATCTTCTCTGCAAGATCCCAGTCGCCCTGTGTCCAAGGACGCCAGCAGTGCTCCAGAGACTTGAAGACGAACCAGAGATCGCTGGAGTGGAAGGCACCCTTCAAACGCTCCGTTACCTCAGGATGAGAACCGTCATCAGGCAAAGGACGGGCGAACTCGTAAGCCCAGGCCTTGCCACCCTGCTCGGAACGAACCTTACAGAACTCTGCGATGCCAGGACCCAGCGAACCCAGATCGTTCAGCGTATAACCAATCATATAGGGCACATCGGCGATGGATCCCTCGCGAGCAGCCTCGTCGAAACTCTTCAGTGACACATAGCCGTCAACGATAGGACGCTCCATCACATAGAGATCGCTCTTGTTGACCATATTATAGATGTTGCACATGGGGTAGAGGATCTCTGTGGAGGCAGCACGCAACTTCTGAAGATCAGTCAGACCAGCCCAGTCCATCACCTTCTTAGTCTCAGCCTCGGCCTCTTTCAGCGTGGGGTTATAGGTGAAGAACTTTGCCATCGGAGTAGCGAGTTTGGGAGCCTCACCATCCTTCGGAGGCACATTCAGACCACCACCACTCATGATGACAGCCTTGTGGAACAAACCACGGGCCAGGGGAGACTCACAGATAGTACGGACGCTACCAGCACCAGCACTCTGTCCGAAGATAGTCACATTATTGGGATCACCACCAAACTGGGCAATATTCTCCTTAATCCACTTCAACGACTGGATCTGGTCCATGATACCATAGTTACCAGAGACACCATGAGGACTCTCTGCAGAGAGTTCACCATAAGGCATGAAACCGAAGATGCCAAGACGGTAGTTGATGGTGACAAGCACCACGTCCTTCAGGGCCCACTCCTTACCATCGAACTCTGGTTCTGTGCCCCAGCCTTCGCGATAGCCACCACCATGGATCCAGAGAGCCACAGGGAGTTTCTTATCAGCCTGTCCTGCTGCCTTCGTAAAGACATTCAGATAGAGGCAGTCCTCACTGTAGGGAGCCTCATCGCCGTAGCCCCACTCCGTGGCATAGCCACCAGGATAGTGAACGGCCTGATAGCCGGGATGACCATACTTCGTGCAGTCCTTCACACCTTCCCAAGCCACTACGGGCTGTGGCTCTTTCCAACGCAGGTCACCAATAGGCGCTGCAGCATAAGGGATACCCTTATAGGCATAATAGGTGCCCACATCGGGAACTTGATAACAGAGACCCTGGATCTGGCCGCCTTCAACGGTCAGGACGGGACAATCCTTACTCTGCTCCTGAGATGTACAGCCCAGGAATGCCATCAATGGCAGTAATAATACGAAAAATTTCTTCATATGTGTTTTGGTTTTTAAGTGATTCGGGGACAAAATTACGAAAAGAATCTTAAAGGCTGTATCTCGTGTGTAACAAATACTTTAGAAAATGACACCATTCATCACAAAACTGCGCGGAATATCCCAGAAATTTGGTGGTAGTTGCAACTATCTGTACCTTTGCAACGTCAAACAGACAAAAGAATTGGCAACAAGAATGTTTGCAACTGGGTTGCATCACCATTTTTCGACCTTTGCAGTCGATATGAGAATTACTTAAATAATAATTAGTATTGTAAGATGAAAAGATTGTTTTTGGGAGCAACATTAGCGATGCTTCTTTTCCCTGCAGTGGCAGACGCACAGAAATCAACCACAAACCCACAAGCCACACAGACCGTTCGCGGACAAGTATGCGACGTAGCATCAGGAGAGCCCATGATCGGCGTAACGATTACGGTGGAGAACGGCACTACACTGGCCACCGTATCAGACATCGACGGAAACTTTGTGATTTATCATGTACCTGTAGGACGACACTCCGTCAGGGCAAGCTATATCGGCTACGAGCCCGTGCTGCTGAAAGAACAGCTGGTGAGTTCTGGTAAGGAACTGGTGCTCTCGTTAAAAATGCGCGAGAGCATATCAGAATTGGGTGAGGTGGTCATCAAACCTCGTGTGAACAAGCAGTTGCCTTTGAACGAGATGGCACAGGTAGGTGCCCGTATGTTCAGTGTGGAGGAAGCCAGTCGTTATGCTGGTGGTATGGCCGACCCTGCCCGTACGGCCTCGATGTTTGCTGGTGTGGCCACAGGTGGTGCCACCAATGGTATTTCTATCCATGGTAACTCGCCCCAGATGTTGCAGTGGCGCGTGGAGGGTGTCGAAGTGAACAACCCCAACCACTTCGCAGAGATCACAGGGGCTGGTGGTGGTATTTTCACCTCACTCAACGGTACGGTGCTGGCCAACAGCGACTTCCTTACTGGTGCCATGCCGGCTGAGTTCGGCAATGCCCTCTCTGGTGCCTTCGACATAAAGATGCGCGTGGGTAACAACAGCAAATACGAGCATGCCATCCAGGTAGGAACCTTAGGTGTGGACTTCGCCTCGGAGGGTCCCTTGGGAAAAGGATCGAAAGCCTCCTATCTCGTGAACTATCGCTACAGTTTCTTAGAGATTGCCAAGAAACTGCACGCTATCAATATGGAAAATGAGACACTCGACTATCAGGATCTGAGTTTCAAACTGAATATGCCTACCACGAAGGCGGGTACCTTCGCCGTGTGGTTTACTGGTTTGCTTGACCACTACGAGAACGAGGTGCCTGACGTGTCGGAGTGGGAGACACTGTGGGATATGAACGACTCATGGTCTCGCCAGAGCAACTGTGCTGCAGGACTGAACCACACCTATCGTTTTAACAATGGTGGAACCCTCCACTCCAGCGTGGCCTTCACAAGTACCTACAGGAAACTGGGAATCAACAACTACGATGAACAGATGAACCTGACACCAGGTATGAATGGACGCAACTCGCAGTGGAACGTGATTATCAGTGCCCAGCACCAGCAGAAACTCTCATCGCGCTACACCATGCAGAACGGTTTCGAGCATCAGCACCTGGCCTTCAACACGTGGCTGGACTGGATCCATGAGATAGGGGGACCCCTGTATCGCGTCTATGAGTCGAAGGACTATACTGGTCTGACGCGCCTCTATAGCAGTCATAAGGTGGCACTGAGTCGTCGGCTCTCTACAGTGGCGGGTGTCAATGTGATGTGGTTCAATCTGAACAACCAGTGGCTCGTGGAACCTCGTGTCAGTGTGCAGTACAAAACGTCACCCTCAAGCACCCTCTCGCTGGCATACGCCTTGAACAGTCGTAAGGAGAGCACAGATACCTACTTCGTCATGATGGATGGCAAGAACCCTAATGAGGATCTCGGACTGACGCGCTCGCACCATATCTCGGCCTCCTTTGCCCAGCGCTTGGGCGAGAATGCCATGCTGAAGATCGAGCCCTACTGGCAGTGGCTCTTTGATGTACCTGTGGAGCAGGGCACCACCTATTCTATTATTAACCATACCAACTTCTTCCAGGATCGGGCCTTGGTCAACGAGGGTGCGGGCCGTAACTACGGTATCGACCTCACGCTGGAACGCTACCTGAAGGATGGACTCTATGGGATGCTGACAGCTACGGTGTTTAAGTCGGAGTATCGCGATGCCCAGGGCCAATGGCATCACACACGTCAGGATCGTGGCTACATCACGAATATCCTGGGTGGTAAGGAATGGATGGTAGGCAAGAGCAAGAAGAATGTCTTTGGTGTCAATGGACGACTCACACTGATGGGTGGTGATCGCTATACCCCCATCCCTGAGGGCATCACCTTCGAGGATGTGATGAAGCGCCCCGACAAGTCGATCCCTAATGACGATGGTCTTGATCCCTTCAGTGAACAGATGGGTATGAACGTGGGCTATGCTTTCTCCGTGAAATACACCATCAACAAGAAGCACACCTCGCACCACTTCATCCTAGAGTATCTGCAGATGAAAACCTTCCAAGGTCAGACCTTCGACCTGAAGACACATGAGATCGTGGATAAATACACCTCACTGACCTTCCCGAATATTGCCTATCGCGTGGAGTTCTAAATCATTAGCAACCATAAAAAAACCTCGGCTTGAGCCGAGGCTTTTATTGTTAGAAGGGGAAGCCCTGTGGACGAGGAGCAATCTCAGGATCACCGAAGAAGGAAGCCTCAGCATCCTTGTCGTTGAGTTTAAACACCATGAACTTGGGGTTCTTCTCTGTGCAGGGAGCCCATGCACCACCCTGAGGACCGTTAGGATCGCTGTACTTCACGAAGTTGGTCCAGGCAGTGAGCATCTTCTCTGAGAGATCCCAGTCACCCTGGGTCCAAGGACGCCAGCAGTGCTTCAGACTCTTGAACACGAACCAGAGGTCGCTGGAGTGGAAAGCACCCTTCAGACGGGCGGTCACCTCAGGATGAGAACCATCGTCGGGCAACGGACGGGCAAACTCGTAGGCCCAAGCCTTGCCGCCTTTCTGCTCGCGAACCTTACAGAACTCGGCAATATTGGGTGACATATTACCCATATCGTTGAGGGTGAAACCAATCATATAAGGAACATCAGCTAACGTACCACCACGAGTGGCATCGTCGAAACTCTTCTCACTGACATAACCATCGATCATCGGCATGAAGGGCAGACCACGGCGCATGAATGCCATAGGACCGCTTGGCTGCTGACCATCATCATTGACTTGATAGTAAAGGGTAGGAAGGGCAAAGACCGTCTCAGTAGATGCTGCACGCATCTTCTCGAGATCAGTCAGACCTGCCCAGTCGAAGACCTTCTTGGCATTGGCTTCTGCATCTGCAAAAGTGCCACCACTGTAACGGGCACCCATCATGTTACCGTTAGCGTCTGGGATGGCGAGGCCCTGGGCACTCATGATAACGGCCTTGTGGAACAGTCCACGGGCCAAAGGAGACTCACAAAGGGTACGTACGCTACCACCACCGGCACTCTGTCCGAAAATCGTGACGTTATCAGGATCGCCACCAAACTGCGCGATATTCTTCTTAATCCACTTCAGGGCCTCAATCTGGTCGAGAATACCATAGTTGCCTGATACATGATGCGGACTTTCTGCTGTCAGGGCTGGGTGTACGAGGAAACCAAACACACCCAGACGGTAGTTGATAGAGACGAGCACCACGTCCTTGGCACCCCACTCCTGACCGTCGAACTCGGGTTCTGAACCGAAGCCCTCACGATAGCCACCACCATGAATCCACAGGGCCACTGGGAGTTTCTTATCTACTTGTCCTGGAGCCTTCGTCCATACATTCAGATACAGACAGTCCTCACTGAAGGCGGCCTCTTTGCCATAACCCCACTCGGTATAATAGCCACCAGTGTATTGGATGGCCTGATAACTCGGACGGCCAAAGGTGTCGCAGATCTTCACACCCTTCCAGGGCACGATGGGCTGCGGCTCTTTCCAACGGTTCTCCTTGATGGGAGGTGCTGCATAAGGGATGCCACGATAGACAAACACGTCAGGATGATCATCGGCCAACACACCCTGAACCTGACCACCTTCGATCGTTAACACGGGATTCTCTGCTGCATGAGCAGACACTGCTACCAGGAGCAGAAGAGGCAAAAACAGTTTTTTCATAAGTTAGTTTTATACAATTGTACAGTTGATTAGGTAATAATATCGATGTATTAGACTCCAAAAATCGCAAATGGTTTAATTCATCTTCATAAAGTATCGTAAATTTTAGCTCCAAAAGATACAACTCTGCGACAAATTCCGTATCTTTGCAGATAGAATGAAACGGAAACTGTTTTGCGAGATGTCCCCTTTCGCCTATCGGCTTTCGATGGAGAAAGAGATCATGAAGCGTCATCTGAAGGACATGCTTCAGAAGACGCTTTTTGCCAAGGAACGGACAAAGACACCTTTGCCCGTTCTTGTGTATCGGCACAACTCCCTCATCCGACGCCGGCTGGGTAATGTCAACATGCAACTGCAGGAGAACAAGGCCACCAATCTTGCCCTGGCAGTCAGCCATATCGACGGACTGCTCATCCGCCCAGGAGAGACCTTCTCCGTCTGGAAACAGATTGGAAGAACCAGTAAGCGGAAAGGTTACAAAGAAGGACTCACCATTGCCAAAGGACAACCCTCACAAGGCATTGGAGGCGGTTTGTGCCAACTGTCGAATCTAATCCACTGGATGGTGCTGCATAGTGAACTGACTATCACGGAGCATCATCATCACGACGGTCTGGACCTCTTTCCCGACTTTGGCCGTCAGATTCCCTTCGGCACAGGCACCAGCATCTCGTATAACTACATCGACTACCGTGTCAAAAACGAGACAGACAATACCTACCAGCTCCGTCTCTGGGTGGACGACGAGTATCTGTGTGGAGAACTCCGTGCTGTGGAACTTCAGCCTCACACCTTCCACATCCATGCCGAAAACGAATATTTCTCACGGGAGGAAGGGGGCATCTATCGCAACGGTCAGGTATTCCGAGACACCATCGACCGCGTCACAGGACATTGTCTTGACAGCCAACTCATTCGTACCAACCATGCCAAGGTCATGTACGAGATTCCACCATCCGTCAGCATTCGCTCATAAACTAATATATTATTCTAACTAAAAACAAGAAGGAAAGATGAAAAAGTATTTGTTTTTACTGGTCTTCGGACTGCTGGGTCTGGCTACCAATGTGCAGAGCCAGCCATTATTAAAAACGCACGTGGAGACGGGCGATGTAGAAGGAGTGCTCGACGGTTCGTTGGCCGTCTATAAAGCCATCCCCTACGCTGCACCCCCAGTGGGTGACCTGCGCTGGCGCGCCCCACAGCCTGCCAAGGCCTGGGAGGGGGTGAGAGTATGCGACGAGTTCGGTCCCATGCCCCCACAGCCCACACGTCCTGGTCGTACGGCTGACATGATGAGCGAGGACTGTCTCTATCTGGGCATCGCTACCCCCGCGACCTCTGCCAGCGACAAACTGCCCGTCTTAGTATGGATCCATGGTGGTGGCTTCCAGACAGAGTGGTATGGTGGTGATATGTGGAAAAACCTCGCCCAGCGTGGCATCGTCGTGGTCAGCGTCGAGTACCGTACGGGAGCATTGGGCTTCCTGGCCCATCCTGAACTCGCAAAAGAAGATCCTGAGGGCCACTGTGGCAACTATGGTATCCTCGACCAGATCTACGCCCTGCAGTGGGTACAGCGTAATATCGCCAACTTCGGTGGCGATCCCTCAAAGGTCACTATCGCTGGAGAGAGTGCTGGTGCCATCAGCTGTAGCATGCTCTGTGCCTCTCCGCTCGCCAAGGGTCTCTTCCATGGTAGCATCAGTCAGAGCGGAGGTTCGTTTGCCCCCTGGCGCGACGCCCCACGCACACTGGGTATGGACGCCTCACAGAAGGGAGCCGAACAACAAGGCCTGGCCTTTCAGAAGCATCTGAAGAAGAAGAGCATCAAACAGATGCGCAAGATGGATGCCATGGCACTCTGCGACGGTGATGTGGGCTTTGCCGGCTTCTGGCCCTGTGTCGATGGCTATGTCATCTGCGACGACCAGTACCGCCTCTACGAGCGTGGCGAATATAATGACGTACCCATCATCGTGATGACCAACTCTGACGAGGGTGCCCTCTTCGCACCAGGTAACATGACGGCAGAGAACTACCAGAAGACCGTCGAGGCCATCTTTGGTGATATGGCTGCTGAGGCCCTGAAGGTCTATCCTGGCGCTACTGATGATGAGGCCTGGCACGGCTTTGGCGATGCTTTCCGCGATATGGGCTTTGCATGGCCCTCCTACGCTTGGGTCAGTCTGCAGGCCAAGACAGGCAAGAGTCCTGCCTACGCCGCCTTCCTCGCCCAGCCATCCGAGATAAGTTTCTCACAGGATCCCCGTCGTCGCGGTGTGGCTCATGCCGACGATATCATGTTTCTCAACGGCCACTTCCAGGCACAGGCCGACAAGTATCCTGCTGAGGCCGCTGTCTCAGAGATCATCCAGCAGTACTGGGTGAACTTCATCAAGACGGGTAATCCCAATGCCAAGGGTCTGCCCTACTGGCCTACGTTCGACGATGCGAAACCCACCACGATGCAGTTTGCCAACGGTGCTTCGCTCATCATGCGCCCCAACCGCGAGCAGGTCGATTTCGTCGATCACTTCTATAAGGTCAGGCGCGAAGAGACAGAGGCTACACGTAAGTAAATAGTAATCCCCAGCCGAGTGGCTGGGGATTACTATTTAGATATTAGGCTCGTCACATACTTTGGTGAGTTCGCAGAAGACGGGAACGGTCTGGTTGCCGATCTTCAGGATAAAGTCGCCCTCTTCAAGCGTCCACTTACCATCAGCCCCTACGAAGGCGAGGCTCTTTGCAGGGAGTTGGAAGGTGACGGTCTTCGTCTCACCAGCTTCTAAGGCAATCTTCGTGAAGTCACGCAGCCGTTTGTTGTCTGGCACAACAGAGGCGATGAGGTCGCTCGAATAAAGGAGCACTGCCTCCTTACCAGCACGGCTGCCCGTATTCTTGACATCGACACTGACAGTGAGCACGTCATCAGCAGAGAACTTCGCCTTATCAACCTTCAGATTGGCATATTCGAAGGTGGTGTAACTGAGACCGAAGCCGAAGGGCCACTGGAGGCTGACCTTCGCGTCGTAGTTGTACGCACCAGCCATCGTACCCACCTCCTCACTGACCTTATAATCATAGGTGTTGAGCGAGTTGATCTCACGCGGATAGGTATAAGGCAACTTACCAGAGAAGTTGGTATCACCAGCGAGCAGGTTGGCGAGGGCATCTCCACCGTAGTTGCCTGGAATAAGGATATCAACCACGGCCTTAGCCAACGGTTCGATATCGGCAATCAGGCGTGGACGACCTTCGTTCAGAACCAGAATAACGGGCTTGCCCGTCTTGGCCAGTTCCTTCACGAGGTTGCGCTGGTTCTCTGAAAGCCAGAGATCCGTGAGGTTACCTGGGGTCTCCGTATAGCTGTTCTCACCGATGCAGGCAATGATGATATCAGCACCAGCGGCAGCATCGACAGCCTTCTGAATCTGCGGCTCGTGCTCGTCGTAGTAGGCTCCATCTTCGTTATAGGTGACGCCCTGTTCGAGGATGATATTCTCCTTACCGTACTTATTACAGAGGGCCTCGTAGATGGTGTTGTACTTCTCAGACATCTTTTCAGCACGCGAGCCCTGCCAAGTGTAACTCCAGCCACCATGCAGACAGCGCATCTGGTTGGCGTTGGGACCTGTGAGTAGGATCTTCTTACCCTTAGCCAACGGCAGGATACCATCGTTCTTCAGCAGCACTTCCGACTCTTCTGCAGCCTTCAAAGAAGCCTGTGCAAACTCGTCGCAACCAAACTTCTCAAAGCCCTTGCCACCCGTATTCGGCTCGTCGAAGAGCCCGAGGCGATACTTCGCACGGAGGATACGGCGCACGGCATCGTCGATACGCTCCATGGATACCTTGCCCTCGTTGACGAGTTCCTTCAACAGGATGCAGAACTCCACACTATAGGGATCCATCGACATGTCGATACCAGCATTGATGGCGATGCGGATGGCATCCTTCTTATCCTTGGCGACATGCTCGCGCGAGAAGAGGTTGTTGATATCGGCCCAGTCGGTCACGAGGAAGCCATCCCACTGGAGATCCTCCTTGAGCCATTTCGTCAGGTACTCATAACTGGCATGCACAGGCACACCGTTGATAGAAGCCGAGTTGACCATCATCGTCAGCGTACCAGCGAGGGCAGCCTGCTTGAAGGGCTCGAAATACTTCTCACGGATCATCTGCGGCGAGAGGTAGGC
>JAFYPG010000083.1 GCA_017547605.1 Prevotella sp. | reverse complement strand
GTCGCTGCAATATTACTTGAACCAGCCCTGGGAGGGCGTCATCAAGGAAGAGGGAAAGACCGGCGACAAGGAGGATAATGCCTATAAGCAGAAATACACCCACCCAGAGCGATTGATGAAGGTGCTTTTCAATGACCAGCAGTGGGTATATGATAATGTTCGTGCGGGCGACTTCATGCGCCGTCTCTTCGACGTGGCTGCAAATATGCAGAGCCATGACACGGATATCGAACTGCTGTCGCTCTTCACCGACGAGGAACTCTACGACCAGTGGCGCATTCGTAACATCGGCTGGTATCTGGACTATGGCGCTTCACCTGTTTCGGGCACGAAGATGCCGTTCAGTCAGTTGAATCTGCTCAAGAACATCATTGAGACCGCCGACACTGTTACTCGGACACAGGCCACGCTGCGCTTCGGCCATGAGGTATGCGTGATGCCGTTGGCTTGTCTGTTGGAACTCGACAACTGTGGCATGGCCGTGGATAACCTCGACGAACTGGATACCTACTGGCGCAACTACCGTATCTTCCCCATGGGCTGTAACATCCAACTGGTGTTCTACCGTCCGAAGAAAGGGAAGGAGGGGGACATCCTCGTGAAGGCCCTGCTGAACGAACGCGAAACTTATATGCCCGCTAGCACCGACAACTGGCCTTACTACAAATGGAAGGACCTGCGTGAATACTATCTCAACAAAATCGCTGCCTTCGAACAGGAGGCAGCGACTAAGTAGATCATGAAGATGACGGCTTAGTTGATCTTCGACGTCATCGGGCTCCGAACGCCCTTATAATTCTTCAGGTACGCCTTGGCTGATCCGAAACTCAGGAACAGGTCGAGGCGTACGGGTATATGGTTCTGGTCGTCGGTGATGTAGAAGCGGATCAGTTCGTGGCTCTTGTTGTCCTCCCACTCGTAGAATGAAAAGACTAGACAACGAAACTTCTCCTTGGTGTCGCTTACCTTGAAGTTCTCTTTGCCACGGTACTCCAGCCAGGAGTTGCTTAGTCGCCGTGCATCACTGATAGGCATGCGGATGATGTCGCCCTTCTTCATCTTCGAGGCATCGAAATTACGGGCACGCAGGAATATCGACATCATGTCGTAGATGCAGGCTTTGTATTCTGAGGTCTTCCAATGCTCCTCACCGTCGGCATCGATACGGTGTTTCTTCAGTTTGCTGTAGCCGTGGGGATAGCTATACCAGATTTCATCCACGTAGTATCTCTCACCCTCACGTGCTCCCTTGCGAAAGTAGAGTGGTGAGAGGTCCGTACTGCAGTATGACAGCAGCGTGTCGCGCATCGTAAAGTATTTGTCGAGTTTGTCGTTACCACGTGTGATGAGGTAGGATTTCCAAGCGTCTTTCCCATCGAACTTGGTCATCTTTGTGTCCATAGAAGCTGAGCCCACCTTCACCCAGATAAACTTCCAGTTGAAGTAGAGGTCGTAGTTCAGCGACTCACCCGACTTAAAGGCAGTATTCTCAATGCCGCATTGGGACTGGGCCATAGATGAGATGGCAAAGCCACACATCACGCATATTAAACATAGAATTCTTTTCATTTCTTCTTGATATTTATCTTATCTTTGTTGTATTCTATTCCTAGTTCCTGGGCACGTTTGGCATTGCGGTTCTGGAGCTTCTTCTTGTTGCCTCCCTTCTGTTTCGTCAGAGCCGATGGCTTCTGCTTATAACGTGGGGTGCCGGTGAGATTCCATGATTGGGTAAGGTCCCACTTCTCCTTGCACTCGATCTCGCGGGTATAGTAATAGACATCCTCCGGCTGCAGATCGGCATCGTAGTCACCCGTATCCCAGATGCCATTGCCGTTTGCATCCACAAAGGCCCTGACATAGTATTTCGCAGGTGTGATATAGTCAAAATGGGCAGTATTGCCCTTGACTAGCATCTCTTTTACCACATTGCCTGAAGAATTGAGTAATTGGACTCTTAGCGGCAAGGTATCTGTGATTCCGCTGAGGTTGAGGGTCAGGGTACTGTACTCATCCAGCGCCTTCACCTTGATGCCCTGTTTAAAGGGATCAGAGACCAGACCGTAGATATCCTCAAAGGCTGCCGAGTCGATCTCCAGACTGTACTCAATGCCAGGCTGCCATTCTGCCATAATCTCAAACTGGCGTAACTGATGTGGTACTGACTGGAACGTGAACGGTGCCTCATACCATACCGAGTCAATCATGGAGTAGAGGTGGACAGCCGCCGTGTCACAGCGCAGCAGGGGCTTGGGCATCTCAATGGTGATCTTCTTGTCGGGATCCATCTTCGTGGGGATGGTGTAGTTCGGCTTCAACGGGGTCACTGGATAGATGGAGTCGTATTTCTCATCCCGTTTCTTTTTCTTCTCCTGCTCTTTCTGCCATTTCTCAAACTCATTGGCTTTTTCCTTCAGTCGTTTTCCATACGGTACCTTAGACAAAATCTCAACGGCCGAGTCCGTCTGAAGGACCAGATTTCCCAAGGTGTCGGTCATCATGTAGCTGATATCCATCCGCAGTGTGTCCTGATTGACGAGTGTCGTATCACGCAACCAGTAGTGTACGGTGTCGCGCTTCTCCGTGGTTTCGATGACGAAAGCACTGTCGGCTTCGAAGTTCAGGCCCCTGATGACAGGCAACAAAGAGTCGCCACAGCTGAAGAACAAACTGAACTTCTCCGGGTCTTTGCGCTCTGTTTTAACCAGATAGCGCTCCGTTGGGGTATGGGTGAAAGCCAGGAGGGTGATATCGTCAGGCAGGAAATGGGTATAGGGTGTCTGCCTGAGGGCGTCGATATGCAGGGAGTCGCGCCAGATGGTGTCAATCCTGATATCTGGCTTGGAGGAGGGAACGAACGTCTCGTGATTATAGGCAATCATCTCACTTCTCTGTGAGAAGCGGAAGTCACCGTCCATCTCCTGCAGGGCGAAGGCTCTGTAGGTGCCGGGGGCAACACCTCTGATGACGAAATGGCCGTTATCGTCAGTGCGGGAGACGCGTATCATAGGCTTGGTCTTGAAGGCCGAGTCGGCCAGGTCGTCATAAAGACCCACGGAGATACCCTTGATAGGTTCCAGATTACTGGCGTCGAGCACGTAGCCTGCGACCTCCAGTGTGTCAATCTGTTCACCCGTGGAGAAACTATAGGTGTAGCTTCCCATAGGGTTTCCCTCGTTGTTGTCGCTGATAGCGTCGCTGAAATCGATGGTGTATGTCGTGTTCTCCTTCAGCGAGTCCTGCAGTTCCACCACAATCTTCTTACCAGCAGCCCTGATCTCTGGTACCTCTAATTGTGGCGGGGAGACGATGACCTTGTTGGTAGCATCTTCCAACTTAATGAATTCATTGAAGAAAATGGTGATCTTATTGGCCTTGACATTGGTCGATTGGTCTGCCGGTTCACTGCCAATGACTCTGGGGGGATCATCGTCGAACCATCCACCGTCAGGGGAGCCCATCCGCGCACAGGCCACGAAAAGTAAAAAGGTAAAAAGGTAAAAAGGAAAGAAAAGACCTTTACCCTTCATCTTCTTCCTGATGATGCAGCATATACCCTTCATTATTTTACTTTTTTACTCTTTTATTGTTGCAAAGCCAACAGTTGTTCGATGGTCTCGCGAGAATTACTCAGGCGTGGTACTTTGTGCTGGCCACCGAGTTTGCCACGCAGTTTCAGCCAGTCGTTGAAGAGGTTTGGCCGTGCCTCGACGATCTCCAGGTGCTGGAGCGTAATGTCCTTATAGCGCTTCGCCTCGTAGTCGCTGTTGATTTCCTGCAGGCGTTTGTCGAGCAGGTCAGCGAACTGCTGCAGGTCTGCGGGTCGTTTCGAGAACTCAATGAGCCACTGGTGACGGCACTTCGCCTTCTCGTCCATGAACACGGGGGCTGCCGTATATTCCAGT
>JAFYPG010000009.1 GCA_017547605.1 Prevotella sp. | reverse complement strand
TTCCGTAAGATGTAGGAGTACTTCGATGCCTACCGTATCGACCACGTGCTGGGTTTCTTCCGCATCTGGGAGATTCCCATTGACGCCGTACACGGTCTGCTGGGCCAGTTCTCGCCCTCTCTTGCCATGACGCGCGAGGAGATCGAAGCCTACGGTCCGCATTTCCAAGAGGAATTCTTCACCAAGCCTTTCATCGCCGATTGGACCTTGGAGAAGATCTTCGGTGAGAAGACCCAATATGTCAAGGATACTTTCCTTAACCATGCCCACGATGATATCTGGGAGATGAAGTCCGAATACGACACCCAGCGCAAGGTTGAGGCAGCCTTCAAGGGTAAGACAGCGCAGGAGGATATCAACCTCCGCGACGGCCTCTATGCCCTGATCAGTGATGTGCTCTTCGTCTATGACCGTAAGGACAGAAACAGGTTCCACCCGCGCATCGGTGTACAGAACGACTTTATCTATCAGGTTCTCTCTGATAACGAGAAGTTCGTCTTCAACAACCTCTACAACGACTACTTCTATCGTCGCAACAACCAGTTCTGGTACACGGAGGCCATGAAGAAACTGCCAAAACTGACACAGGCCACGCGCATGCTTGTCTGTGCCGAAGATCTCGGTATGGTGCCCGACTGCGTACCCTGGGTGATGAATGAACTGCGTATCCTGAGTCTGGAGATCCAGTCGATGCCGAAGGACTCTACCGTCCGCTTCGGACATCTCTCACGCAATCCGTATCGCTCCGTCTGCACCATCTCCACCCACGACATGTCAACACTGCGTCAATGGTGGGATGAGGACGAGCAACAGACGCAGGAGTATTTCAACTCCATGCTCTATCGTGGTGGTGCGGCTCCCCATCCGCTGCCAGGATGGTTGGCCAAGGACATCGTGAGCCGTCATCTCACCTCGCCCTCCATGCTCTGTCTGTTGTCCTTCCAGGACTGGTTGAGCATTGACGAGGCACTCCGTCTGCCGGATCAGAATGCCGAGCGCATCAATATCCCCGCCAATCCCCGTCACTACTGGCGCTACCGTATGCACCTCACCATCGAGCAGCTCCTTGCTGCCGATGACCTCAACAATGAAATCAGCACATTAATTATACAAAGCGGAAGAAAATGAAAAGATTGTTATTAAGTGTCCTGCTGGCAGTGCCAATGATGGCATTGGCAGGCAGCGTCAAGTCGCCGAACGGCAACATTGAACTGAAGTTTTCAGTAGATAACACGGGGCGCCCCGTCTATGAGATGACCTACAAGGGTCGTGAGGTCGTAAAGCCCTCACACCTCGGACTCGTATTGGCCAAGGACAAACATGCCTCGATGGGTATGAACGAGAAGGACCTGATGAACGGTTTCACCATCAAGGATGAGCAGACCACCACGTTCGATGAGACCTGGAAACCCGTATGGGGTGAAACAGCCACCATCCGCAACCACTATAACGAGTTGGCTGTCACGCTGGAACAACGCTGGTTGCAGCAGATGCCCAAAAACGACAGAATACAGAAAGCACCCAGACAGCTCAGTCGTACCATCCTGATCCGTTTCCGCGTCTATGACGACGGTATCGGTTTCCGTTATGAGTTCCCCCAGCAGAAAGATCTCAACTACTTCCTGATCCAGGAGGAGATGACGGAGTTTGCCATGGCTGGCGATCATACCGCCTGGTGGCTCCCTGGTGACTACGACACCCAGGAGCAGTTCACGCAGGAGACCAAACTCTCCGAGATCCGCGGACGCATGAAAGAGGCTGTCAACTGGGACAACTCGTCTGTGGCCGTCTTCTCACCCACAGGTGTGCAGACCTCGCTCCAGATGAAGAGTGCCGACGGACTGTATATCAACATCCACGAGGCCGCCTGTCAGGACTATGCCACGATGCACCTCGAACTGGTGGATGCCGAGACGAAGGCCCTCACCACACAGTTAGGTGGCGGCAGCAACGCCTACACGCCAGATCCCAAGCCCATCGACTATCCCCTGCCCCAGCCGTTCACCTTTGTCAGCCATCTGACGCCCGATGCCACAGGTTTGAAGGGTTGTATGCAGACACCATGTGAGACCCCTTGGCGCGCAGTGATGGTTTCTGACGATGCCCGTGATATGCTCTCCAATAATCTCATCCTCAACCTGAATGAGCCCTGTAAGATCGAGGACACCAGTTGGATCCATCCTACGAAATACTGTGGTGTGTGGTGGGAGATGATCGTCGGCAAAAGCTCTTGGAACTATACTGACGAGTTCCCCAGCATCAAACTCGACCAGATCGACTGGAGCAGTGTGAAGCCTAATGGCCGTCATGCCGCCAACAATGAGAAGGTGAAGCGCTATATCGACTTTGCCGCCAAGAACGGTCTTGACGAGGTCTTAGTGGAAGGTTGGAATGTAGGTTGGGAAGACTGGGCCAACATGTGGAAGCGCGACGTCTTCGACTTCGTGACCCCCTACCCCGATTTCGACATTAAGATGCTCAACGAGTATGCACACTCCAAGGGTGTGAAGATCCTGATGCACCACGAGACCTCTTCGAGTTCCCAGAACTACGAGCGCCATATCAAGGAGGCCTACGAGTTGATGAACAAATACGGCTATGACGCCGTGAAAACGGGTTATGTGGGTGATATCATCCCTCGTGGCGACCACCACTATTCGCAGTCGATGAACAACCACTACCTCTATGTCATCAAGGAGGCTGCCAAGCATCATATCATGGTCAATGCTCACGAGGCAACGCGCCCGACAGGTATCTGCCGTACCTATCCTAACCTTGTGGGCAATGAGAGTGCACGAGGAACAGAGTATGAGGCTTTCGGCGGTTCACGT
>JAFYPG010000082.1 GCA_017547605.1 Prevotella sp. | reverse complement strand
GCTACAGAAACGAAAGTACTCAGCGGTATGGTAATAGCAGCCACGATGGCCGACCTCAATGGGAAGAGCACCATCATCACCAGAATAATGATTGCCATAGATATGAGCAGGTCGCGCAGAAACGACGTGATACTCATTGTTACAACCTTTGGCTTATCGGCAATGCGGGTCACGTTTACATCGTCGGGCAGTTCGTTGGCGCGGAATTCATCAAGCACGCGGTCTACCTCCTCGCCATACTGCATCACATTGTTGCCAGGTGTCATCTCCATCGATATGAGCATACAGGGATGCCCGTTCTGCTCGATACGGCTCGCCATTGGCTCATACTCACGCTTTACGTGTGCAATATCTTTTACGCGCACCACCTTTCCAGTGGCTGCGTCGCTGTAAATAATCTGATTGGCAATCTCTTCTTCACTATTCTCCATCGTTTCTATATGGATGGGAATCTGCTGGTCGTCGTCGCTGATACTGCCACTCATCGTTGTGATGCCTTGGGCCTGGAGACGGGAGAAGAGCATCTGTTGTCCGATGCCATATGCCTGCAGGCGCTGGCGGTCTACATACAGCGAAATCTGCTCCTTCTGTTCGCCAAAGAGTTTCACGTTGGCTACTGATGGTATGCGGCGCAGACGGTCGCTCAAGTCATCGCTGTATTGTTTCAGCTCCCGATAGCTGCGTTGGTCGCTCTCAATAGCAACGAGTAGTGCTGAGGTGTTACCGAAATCATCGTTAACTACGATAGCAAGTACTCCCGATGGTAGCTGTGGCTTGAAAGTATTCAGACCATGTTTTATCTTGCTCCACACCTCATCTTTGTTGTTCACGTCGTCGTTAAGTTTCACCATCACAATGCACATGCCGTTTTGCGATGTGGTGGTGGTCTTTTCGCGGTTCACCTCGCCGTATGTAAACAGATAACGCTCCAACGGACGAGCCACTTGTTGCTCCACCTCCTCGCTGGTAGCTCCTGGATATACGGCTACTACCACCCCCTGACGGATCGTGGCATGAGGGAACTCGTCCTTCGGCATCACGTACATGCCGTAAATGCCCAGCACAAACAGAATCACTACTATCAGCAGTGTTATGGGGTAATGCTCCAATGGCCATTTAAGCCAGTTCATCTTTTCTTTCATAATTGTCAATTATCAATTGTCAATTAAAAAGTGACCTTAGTTCCTTCACTCAACTTCTGATAACCCTCAGTCACCACGCGTTGTCCGTTTTCAATACCGCTACTGATAACGATGCGGTTGCCCTGTGTCTCGCCTGTAGTTACCGAAGTACGATGCGCTGTGCTGTCATTAACTACCGTCCACACAAACAGCGAGCCGTCGGCTCTCTTCTGCACCGCAGTCACAGGCAGGAATATCTTTTCATTTTGCATTTTTCTCTTTTCACTTCCGAAAAATACACTTGCCACCATCCCTGGCAGCAGCTTCCTATCGCCGTTCTGCACATTGATTCTCACCTCGTATGTATGTGTGAGCGCATCCGCCTGTATTCCTTTTTCTATTCTGCCGCCATTGACTTGCTTCTGTGCTGCCTCTACGTTGATAGTCGAGGGTGTCGAAGCCGTAATGCCACTAATTTCAGCCTCAGGGATGCTTACCTTTACCTTCACGCTGCTGATGTCGAGGATGGTCACTACGGCCTGCGATGGCATAGCCGTTTCGCCAGCGCCTACCAGTTTCTTGCCGATGATTCCGCTAACAGGGGCGGTCAATCGGCAGTCGGCCAGATTCTTCTTAGCTACCTCATATTGCGACTTGGCCTGAGCCACCTTGCTTTGTATCTCTACCCACTGCACCTCGGGCAGCGAACCATTGTCGTGCAACATCTTGTAGCGCTCAAGTGCGTCGTTGGCTTGGTTCATCTGAGCATCGGCTCCAGCAAGCAGGTTACGGGCCTGCGTATCGTCCATCTCAGCTATCAGTTGTCCACGGTTTACGACTTGCCCCTCGTTCACCAGCACACGCTTCACCACGCCCATACCCGTAAAGCTAACGGCGGTTCCCTCGCTTTCTTCTATTATACCTACGAAAGATTGTCCAGTCATATCACTGGCCGATGATACCACTTCGGTTTTTACGCGTGTTGGTGCTTTTACTTCACTCCCTTTCTTCTCGCTACAACTGCACACCATCAGAACAGTTAATAGTCCAATAATTCCTTTTTTCATCTCCTATTTGTTTGATTTTGGTGGCAAAATTATCAATTATTCTCCTAATACTAATGTTCAAATTGTCTTATTATACGTTGTATTTTTCTTATGCAAGTGTAATTGATCATAAAAATAGAGAAATGGAATGTCATTATTTGTGTAAAATGCGTATCTTTGCAACCATGAAACAACAAGAAGAGATAACATTACAAACGCTTACCTCAAATGAGGATCTTCAGATTGGCTATTCTGATAACGACATTGTTATTGTTGATAGCGTCCAGAAGTTTGCCGAGATTAGTGCCGCTCATGTGTCGATGAACGCCATTGCTATCTGTACCCAGGGCAAGGTTCAAGCTACTATCAATGGTCAACAGATTGAGTTACACCAAAATCAGGTAGCCATAATTCCCCAAAGTGTCGTGGCTACCGACGTGATGATCAGCCCTGACTTTAACCTCAAGGCCATGTTCCTGACAAATCGCATCCTTCAGAGTTTTCTGCGTGAGAAAATGAATGTCTGGAACGATGTGGTGTATTTACGTCGCCTGCATGTCGTTACGATGGAAGATATTGACCTTCAGTTCTATACCAACTTTTACGAGATGCTCAGTATGTGTTTCGACAAGCATGTTGACTACCCCTTCCGTACTGATGTCATTCAGTCGTTGCTGCGTGCTGCTGTTCTCGGACTCTGTGGTGCCATCAAACAGAGAATTCTCACTGACGTTGAGCCGCTCGATGCAGGTACGGCAAACAACCACTTCCAACGTTTCCTCGACTTGTTGCACTCCGTCGATGTAAAGCATCGCACGGTGGAATGGTATGCCACAGAACTTTGTATCACTCCCAAATATCTATCTTCAATCTGTAAGAAGCAGTCGGGCAAGACCGCTAATGAATGGATTACAGAACATGTACTTGAGGATATCCGTTATTACCTTAAGCAAACCGACTATAGTATCAAGCAGATATGCGATTTGCTCGGTTTCCCCAACACCTCGTTCTTTGGTAAATACGTGAAGGATCACTTTGGCATGACACCGATGCAACTCAGAGTACAATAAGTTTGTTGTATCAATGATCAGTTTAATATCTTTATAACTCGGCAATTATATAGCATTTCTTCTAGTCTTTCGACGGATATAGTTATATCCTCTTCAAACCGCTTATGGTCTCTTAAGAAATCAGCCCTGCCGTCGGATATCGCTTCGTATAACTCCTGACTCATATCGTCTACATACGTACTAATCGCATACTCGATGTCGTCTTTCTGCCAGTCGAGGGTAGAATGGATATAGACGTTCCGCTTCTGGTGCAGAAAGCTATATGCGGTCTCTATGCTATCCTTGCTTATCATTGATCGTAGCCAATAGGCCTGAACTGTTTCTGTTGCTCACTCCAGACAAAGCCTCTTTTGTAGAGGTAGTCCTTTATCTGCTTTGGATCTCTGCTGAAGGCAAAGCACAGTGCTTCCAGCGTGTCAAACTCCTTGTCTCTCAGGAGCATGTTCACGCTCGAAACCAGTATGGCAGGGTCTTTTGGCAGGAAATCCATAATTACACAATTTATTTGCAAAATTACGAAAAATTCGGTTAAGCGAGCGCAATAAAAGCTTGTTTTTATTGTCGAGCGGGAGAATTTTATGCAAAAATCCTCCATATCGTGGTGATACAGAGGAATCTTTTGTGATAAATTAGGAGAATAGTCTCCTTCCTTACAATCCTTTTACCCAAGTATCTAATTCCTGTTTACTTGCTCTGTTCAGGAGTTTGCCTTCCTTCCAATTCACATCAGGATAAGCTGCTTTCAAGTCTTCGCAAGCCTTCTTGATGCTGCTGCCGCCAGAGGTGGCAAATGGAATGACGGTCTTACCTTTGAAGTCATAGGACTCCAAGAAGGTGTTGATGATGGTCGGAGCGGTGTACCACCAAATGGGGAAACCGACATAGACTACTTCATAGTCTTGCATGTTTGCTAACTTGTTAGTAATGGCAGGACGAGATTTCTTATCCTGCATCTCAACAGACGAACGACTGTTTTTGTCACGCCAATCGAGGTCTGCATCCGTATAAGGTTGTTCGGGCTGAATCTTATGCAGTTCTCCGCCCGTCACCTCTGCCAACTGCTTGGCAACGCCCTCCGTCACACCAGAGGCCGAGAAATAAGCTACTAATACCTTCTTCATTTGTTTGTTCTCCTTGTTGTTTCCTTGTGAACATGCACTCAGGCTGATTGTCAGGAGTGCTGCTAACATCATTGCGATTTTCTTCATATATCTCCTGTTTTAGTTAATCCTTGCGGTTTGCCGATGGTCAGCACGGTCAGATTCAACTGATAGTCCTTGGCGGCTTGCTGTTCGTTTCGCAGCGGTTCGTCCCAAGTATGATTGGATATGCAGTATTTACCGTGATGAACAGTGATAATCTCCCTGGCTCCCAGTTCAACCGCCTCCTTGCCCAATTCGTTGGGCATCGTGTGAATCTGACTCCAGCTCTTGTCGTACTGGCCGTTTTCGAGGATGGCAATGTCTAAGTCCTGATGCTTTTCTCCTATGGCCTTGAAGTGTGGACCGTAGCCGCTGTCGCCGCCTATAAAGACCTTCAGCGTCGGACTCTCAACGACGAAGGAAGCCCACAGCGACTGATTACGCTTCAGCAGACGGCCAGAGAAATGACGTGCAGGTGTGCAATGGAAAACAAAACCATCAGCACATCCGTAGTTCTCGTTCCAGTCAAGTTCGGTTATCTTTTCCACTGGATAACCCCAGTATTCCAGATGCTCACCGACACCAAGCGGACAAACGACATGTCCTACCTTTGGCATCAACAGTTGTACATCCTTACGGCTCAGATGGTCGTAATGGTCGTGGGTGATGACGAGGTAATCCACCTCCGGCATGTCATCGGCCTGATATACGTCTGCCCCTGGGAAAGTTTTACCAAAGATGGATGACAGCGGCACCGCCTTGTCGAATACGGGATCAACGAGGAGGCGCTTGCCCGCCAGTTGTAGCAGATAGCTTGAATGTCCAAACCACACAATGCAGTCGCTGTCCCTAGGCAAACTATTGAGGTCAGTCCTTACTACCTTCACAGGTTCTTCAGGCACAAGGTTGGGACGCTCCTTGAAAAAGAAATCCCACCATGCAGCCACTACGTTCTGATTCTCCGTACCCGTCATGAGGGCAGTTGGTATCTGGTTTTGAAACTCGCCGTTGCGGTAGTTGGGCGACTGCTTGATACGCTCCAGCCGCTCACCTGTAGGAGTGCGGCCAAAGTCCGGGTGTTGTAACACTAACAGCACCGCGACAGCCAATACCGCCACGATGCCCAAAGTCCAGTATAGCATCTTCTTCAATTTCTTCATTCTTCTTACTTGCCTAGTTGTTCGTAAGCCTCGCCCGTCACAGGTTCCAACCACTCGTTGCTTTCCTCACCGCCCGTCTTGACGTGAGTAGTGTAATGCTGGAACCAAGAATCCTTCTGCGCACCATGCCAATGCTTCACACCCTCAGGGATGTCAATCACAGTGCCAGGTGTAAGTGGGATAGGAGTCTTGCCCCATTCCTGATACCAGCCCTTACCAGATACGCAAATCAAAATCTGATGGGCACCATGATGGATGTGCCAGTTGTTACGACAACCAGGTTCAAAGGTGACGTTCACGATAGGCATCACCGTTGTTTCTCCGTCAGCAAGGTTTGCGGGGTTGATGGGCGCGACAAAACTATCGCCAATGAAGTATTGAGCATAGTTCACGTTTGCTACACCCTTAGGGAATCCGCTACGTAGCGTATACCCCTCGTGGTCAAGCCAGGCACAGAGTTCGTCAACCAGTTCCTGACTGTTACCCATATTCACAGCTCCATGCTTGTGAGCAGCCAACTGAGGAGCCACACCTTCGAGACCACTCAATGCCGCTACGGTCACTATCTCGCGGTCGGCATGTGACAACAGGTCGCCAGCGAAGATGTCGCCGAAGAGGTGCGACTTCAGATAGTAGTCGTCCTGCGGACAGAAGTCGTAGTCGAATGCATGCCCAGAAAGTTGCGTCTGGTTCTTTTTGCCCAGTTCGTAAGCCGCCTTTGCATCGTCCCACTCAGCAGGGCGCGTCCAAGGCATGCCTTCTTGCCAAGATGGCTCTCTGTTTTCCAATACCTTGTTCAATACTCCTAATGCATTCAGCGAACGCGGGAATCCCGTGTAGGCATAGAGTTGCGAGAATGCCTCCTTCAGTTCGTTGATGGTCACGCCGTTGTCGAGAGCCATCTTCACGGCAGGCTCCAACCGCTCAAAATCACCCTGTGCCATCAGGCAGGCACACG
>JAFYPG010000081.1 GCA_017547605.1 Prevotella sp. | reverse complement strand
CGCCCTTGCTGTCGCGATGGGCTTCGGGATATTTCATCACGTCTTCCACGCGCTCCATCTGGCTACGCATCTCCACGATGGTCTGCGAAGCGTTCACGATCTTGTTGACTGGCGAGAGGAAGGACGACATGAAGCCTTGGAAGGCCAACAGCATACCTATGGTCAGTTCTCCTTTCAGGATAAACAGGGCGCCGAGAATCAGGATGGTCGTATCGACCAGGCCGGAGACGAGTATGGGCAGCAGGTCGATCCTCATCTGGGAGGCAGCACAGTTCCCCTCCATATTGAACTTCCTTGACCACAGCCCACTCCAGTATTCAAAAAAGCCTGCCTCTGCTCCGGCGGCTTTGATGCTTTCCATATTGTCGATGCACGATACGGTGGCAGAATAGTATTTCCCTTCTGCCTGTTCCATCGAACGGATATGGTTGGTGTGCCGTCTTGTGAAATACTGTACCAGTCCTAAGTTGATAATGGCTGCCAGTACACCGATGATGGTGAGTTCAACAGAGTAAGAGAACATCAGTGCCAGATAGAGCACCAGCAGACTGATGTTAATCATCTGAGGGGCCAGCACTTCCACCAGTGTCTGTGTGATGGTCTCGTTCAGGTGTTGCCGTTGTTGGATCTCGCCCACCTGTCGCATGGTAAAGAACGACATGGGCAGGCGCATCACATGCCGCAGGTACTCTACGGTACCCTTCAGGGCCAGGGCACCTGCCATGCGCTTGGCATACCGGCTTCTCAGATATACGAGGACGAACTGGAACGCGGTCACAATCAGCATGGCGGCAAAGAACCAGTTGGCCCAGTCCCTGTTGTGGCCGGAGAGAATCTCGTCGAGGAAGATACGGGTGAACAGTGGTGTCACCAATGCCACGAAAGCCGCCAGCAGGGCGAAAACGAATGTCAGCCAGAAGGCTGTTCCTGCACCTTTCAGATTCTTGCGTACGTAGGAGAGGATGCTCGTCTGCTGACCGCTACGCTCGAACTTCGCAGTAGGCTCAAAGGTGAGCACCACGCCCGTATATGACTTGACGAACTCGTCCATAGGCACTTCCACAGGCCCGGTTTCCGGGTCGTTGATATAGGCCTTACCTTTCTTAAAGCCCCTGAATAGGACGAAGTGCTTAAAGTTCCAGTGAATGATGGCGGGCTGCAGACCATCAAGCATCTCGTAGGATGAACTGTAGCCATGGGCCTTCAGACCATAGTTGCGCGCCGCATGGATGATATTCTTGGCAGAAGAGCCGTCTCTTGATACGTTGCAGGCCAGACGAACCTCTTCTAAAGGCAGCCATTTTCCGAAATAGGCCAGTACCATCGTCAGACAGGCGGCGCCACATTCCACCGTCTCCATCTGCATGACCATGGGTACCTTTGCTACTCTTTTGGCTCTCATGACGTCTATGGCTTATTTTCCCGTCAGCGATTCCACGGTGTTGTCAATGGCTCCGGTGATGACGCGCCATACGGGTTGGCGTTCCGTAATGATATATGCGTTGCATAGTGTGCCTGTAGTGATGGCCAGATGACGGCTCTTCTCACGGCTCCACACCAGTTCCCCGTTTTGTTCGTCCAAGACGACAGACACTTCATAGACGGCTTTATCCTGAGGAATAAAGGCGGCTAATGGGGCGAGTTTGAGGCGCTTGGCCACTGCTTCCCGTGTGGTGGGGTAATGCTCGATGGCCGTAATCTTGCCGTAGGCATAGCCAGAGTTCTCACGCTCCAGATCGGCGGGAGTGACTTGCACTTGCTGTCCGGTCTTCAGTTTGCGCAGGTCGTAGAAAGATACATAGACGAGTATCTCCCGTCCATCGTTTGGAAGCGACCGGATGTCTGTCTCGTCTTGAAGATCAGCCTTGAAGGGGAAGGCCACGCCCTGTGCCACAACCTTATAGTTGATAGTGCCGAAGGCACACCAGTAGATGGCTACCACGAGCATCGCAAGCATAGCACAGAGCACTACAATCAGTTGAGGCGAGGCCACGCGAGGCATCTCTTCTGCCTCACTGTGGTCGTCAAGTGAATCCAGCGCCGTTTTACTGAAGATATCTGTCATGCTGGGGGGATTTTAGTCTTGTTCGACCTGGAGATACCGCGTGAAACAGGTCATGAAAAGTATTTTGTAGATATTGGGCTTTACATGCGTCATCTTGACTTGTCCGCCAAGTTCCGTCTTGATGGATCGTATGATATACTGCATGACGCGGAGACCGGAACTGGCGAGGTATATCAGGTCGGAACAGTCGATTTCCAAGTCAACATTTTGTTCCAAGGCGGGTTCTATGTCGCGCTCAAACTCGGCGGCATTCATCGTGTCGATGCGCTTGCCGGTCTTGATGATGGTTTTGCCATCTTTCTTGATGATCTGGGTCATATAGATTGAATAGAAGTTTTGATTCCACCGGTGACTTTCTCTAACTGAGTGTCATCCAGTTCCTTCATGGACTTTTGTTTCTTTTCCTCTTCCATTGTTGTAAGTTATTAGTGGGTGCAAAGATACAAAATTTCTGCAAAAACCAATACTTTTTGCATAATTTTTGTGTACCTTTGTCGCAAAATAGAATGGAATATGTTGGCAAGTCATTATTACGAAGGTCTGGTTGAGGCTGGTTGCGACGAGGCTGGGCGCGGCTGTCTGGCAGGAAGTGTCTATGCGGCGGCTGTCATCCTGCCAGAAGACTATCAGAACGCGCTGCTCAACGACTCGAAGCAGTTGACGGAGAAGAAACGCTATGAATTGCGTGAGATTATCCAGCGTGATGCCGTGGCCTGGGCCGTGGGCATTGTCACACCTGAGGAGATCGACAAGATCAATATCCTCAACGCCTCGATCCTCGCCATGCATCGTGCACTCGACCAGCTCCAGGTGCGCCCCGAGGCCATTATCATCGATGGCAACCGTTTCAAGCCCTACAAGGATCCTGCTGATGGCAAGCCCTTGCCCCATACCACCATCGTCAAGGGCGACGGCAAGTATCTCTCCATAGCCGCTGCGAGTATCCTTGCGAAGACCTACCGTGATGACTACATGAACGATCTCGCAAAGGAATACCCCCAATACGACTGGCTTTCCAACAAGGGCTACCCCACGAAAAAGCACCGCGATGCCATCCGCCAGTACGGCATCACGCCCTATCACCGCAAGAGTTATAACCTCTTGGGTGATGGGCAGTTGAGCCTCGACTTTGGAGATTACTGATTATCTGTAGATCTCTTCTTTCTTCAGTTCGACGATCTTGCCGTAGTGCGCGAGGGCTTTCATGTCGGTGAGCTTCTTATCACCGATGATGATCCAGACGCGGTTTCGGTTCTTGGCGATATGCTGCTGATAGAACTGCATGACATCCTGTGTACTGATGCCTGGCAACAGTTCGGCGATGCCAGCATTAGGATCGGTGGTATAGCCATTGCCCAACTGATTGGCAATGTATTTGCCCATACCTCTGAAGGTGGGATAGTCATTCTGGATATCGCTGAGTACACTCTGACGGGCTGCCTCCAGATTCTCCTCCTTCATGGGCATCTGGCGCAATAGCGAGTCGATGGTGGCAACTGCTTCCATGGTCTTGTCTGCCTGTGTACCAGTGGCAGTGAAATAAGCCAGAGGTTCCTGGGCATGCTGGGCCAGACTCGTCGTGATGCTCCTTCCACCAGTGGAGTAGGCCAAAGAACGGAACTCACGTACGTTCTGGAACAATACTGACGACATGCCTCCGCTGAAATACTCTTCCCACAGTTTCAGTTTGGTGCGCTCCTCTGCTGTAGGCAGGGGACTGATGCCATCATAGCTGATCACATAGTTCTGACGTGACTTGGGAACGTCGTAGAAGAAGACGATGGGCTCAGCGTATTGTTGCAAGGGACGGAATGTATCAGCCTTGGGTTTGGTGCACTGGGCGAGCGGTAGCGTTTGTTGTACTGTCAGTACAACATCCTCGACGGCTTTCCGTCCACAATAGAACAACTCGCAGTCATATTGTTGCAGTTCACGGAAGGCCTCCAACAGTTCGTCGCTCTTCAGGGCCTTGATCTCCTTCTTCGACAGTTGGGTGAGATAATCCGACTTGTCACCATAGGCCACCTTACGGAGCACAGGTTTCACGACATCGTCCTTCTGCTTTCCGAAACTCTTACGGTCCACCTTGTCGGCATCTTTCGCCTCGCTGAGAGCATCATCGTCGCCTTTCGCTGCTTTCAGGAAATGGGCCAATAACTGCAGGGCAGGCTTCAACTGATGGTCAGGACCTGTGAGGTTAAAACTGAACCGCTCGTCGCCCTGAGCCACCTCCAACGTGGTACCTAAACGTTGCCAGGCTTGTTCCAACTGCTGTTTCTTCAGCGAGTCAGTGCCCAGGGCACCGAGGTAGGATGCCAGCACAGCGAGTTTCGGCGAATGTAGTGTACCATCCTGATAACGCAGGGTGAAGGTGAAGATATCGTTGATAGGGTTCTCTTTATAATATAAGGTGGTGTGATCGCTCAGCGCCTGTTTCGTTACGTCCTTGTCGAAATCCACGGTTCTTATCTCTGCCTCTTTGACGGGAATCTGCTCCAACTGCTGAGCAAAGGCCGACTTGGCATCCATATTCTTGGGCGCAATGGGTTGGTAGCCAGGCTGTTTGATCCTTTCTTTATCAGGTGAACCGTATTTCTTCGATAGTGTGATGTGGTTGGCACCGTAATATTTCTTGGCGGCAGCGACCACATCGGCCTTTGTCACCTGTTTGATATGTTCAATCTTATCGAGCATGTCCTGCCAGGTCTTGCCTTTCGAGAAGGCTTCCACCAATAGTTGAGAACGGCTGCCGATGGTTTCCAACGCCTGTTGAGCCTCCATCACCATCTCCAACTTCATGGCCTCCAACTGTGACTCACTGAAATTCCCGTCCATGATCTGTTGTATCTGCTCCATCACACGGGCTTCTGCCGTCTTCATCTTACCAAGCAGTTGGGGGACGATGATGACTCCCGTACCTCCCGCATCTGCCAGAGCCACACTCGCGGCTGCAGCCATCATCACCTTATGCTCATTCACCAACGAATCGAGCAGACCTGCTTTGTCGTTGGAAAGTAGTTTGTTGGCGAGGTCGAGGGCATCAGCATCTGCTTCAAAGTCAGTGGGTGCCTTGAAAATCAGGGCTTCCATGCCAACCAGAGGGATGGGTAATTTGAGCTCGTAGTTTTCCCCCTCACCGATCTCGGGCATGGGACTGTAGCCACGCTCTGGCACGGGGCCCGTCTGCACGCGTCCGAAGGTCTGCTCCAGAAGTGCCGTCAGTGTAGAGTCGGGTGTGATATCGCCACAGAGGATGAGTCCCATATTCGAGGCCACATAGTATTTCTTGAAGAACTCTGCCATGTCAGAGAGACGGGGGTTCTTCAGGTTCTCTGTCGAGCCGATGATGGGGTAGGCGTAGGGCTGTGTCTTAAACACGGATCCGAATATCTTTTCTTGAGCGTCTCCAGTCATATTGTCGGAGGCGCGGTTTTTCTCTTCATACACATTTTCCAACTCTCCCTGGAAACCTCGGAATACGGGATTCATCAGTCTTTCAGAATTCAGCCAGCACCACTGTTCGATAAACTGTGGCATAAACGAGTTGTGATAGAACGTCATATCGTAACTGGTGCCGGCGTTCAGACCACTGCCACCATATTTCGAGATCAGACGGTTGAACTCGTTGGGAATCACGTAGTCGGCCGCCTTCAGACTCAGTTCGTTGATGTGCATCTGGATCTTGGTGCGCTCTGCTTCGTCTTTGGTCTGAGAAAGCAGGTCATACTGTGCCGAGATGCTGTCGAGCCAGGGCTTTTCGGCAGCATAGTCTGTAGTACCTATCTTATCTGTACCCTTAAACATGATATGCTCGAAGTAGTGGGCGATACCTGTGTTGGGACAGTCCTTGGCGCCCGCATTGACCACGACGGCTCCGAATACTTTCGGCTGCGAGTGGTCCTCATTCAGCCACACCGTCATGCCATTACTCAGTTTGAACTCCTTGACTTGCAATTGGGCGTTGACACATAGACTTGTCAAAACCGCTAATAGGATAAATGTACTGCGTTTCATATACCTTATATAATGTGAATTGTTTCGAATTGTTGGCGCAAAGATAGTGATAATTCAAAAAAAAGCCGTAACTTTGCACCCCAAATTAAGGTACTTTAAAGAATATAGTTTGATTATGGCAAAGAAAGCACTTTTGATGATTCTCGATGGATGGGGAATCGGTAAGCATGGTAAGGGTGACGTGATCTTCAATACGCCGACCCCGTATCTCGATTTGTTGACAGCCACTTCGGCTCACTCTCAGCTCCAGGCCTCTGGTGAGGACGTAGGTCTGCCCGACGGACAGATGGGTAACTCTGAGGTGGGTCACCTCAATATCGGTGCAGGTCGCATCGTCTATCAGGATCTCGTGAAGATCAACCGTGCCTGCAAGGACGGCTCTATCATGGAGAATCCGCAGGTGAAGGCCGCCTATACCTACGCCAAGGAGAACAACAAGAAACTGCACCTGATGGGTCTGACCTCTGACGGTGGCGTACACTCAAGCCTCGATCATCTGTTTAAACTCATCGAGATTGGTAAGGCATACGGTCTGAAGAATCAGGTGTTTGTTCACTGCTATATGGACGGCCGTGATACCGACCCGAAGAGCGGTAAGGG
>JAFYPG010000080.1 GCA_017547605.1 Prevotella sp. | reverse complement strand
GTATCCGTGCGGATCTGACCAAGGGCGAAGTCACTTATGGCGACGTGCTGGACGTGGCACCTTTCGAAAACAAAATCAGCTTCGTTACACTGACTGGTGAGCAGTTGATGCGTCTCTTCGGGCAGATAGCCTCGAAGAAAGGAGAGGGTGTCAGTAAAGGCGTGGAACTTGTTATAACCAAAGATGGCAAGCTTGTCTCTGCAAAGCTTCATGGACAGGAGATAGATCCTCAGGCTGAGTATCGTGTGACGACAATCAACTATCTGTTAGAAGGTAATGACGGTATGACGGCCTTCACGGAAGGTAAGGATAACGTGGCACCACAAGATGCCAGCAATAACAGCCGCTACCTGATCATGAACTACTTCAAGGACAAACAGTCACGTGGCGAGGTGGTCGATGCCCAGGTGGAAGGAAGAATTAAGATTCAGGATTAAACATTAAAGATTAAACATTAAACATGAAACGGATACACCTTATTATATTTATAGCACTGCTGTCGGGAGTGACGGCAGTGGCTAAGAAGCATAAGCAACTCGTGATTCTCCACACCAATGATACGCATTCCACCATCATGCCCCTGAATGAGAACCTCGACAACAAGGACCTGGCAGGCCGTGGCGGATTCCAGCGTCGTATCAATATGATCAAGGAGCAGCGCGCGCAGCATCCTGACCTGTTGCTCTTCGACTCTGGCGACTTCTCGCAGGGATCAGGCTATTACACGCTCTTCAAGGGCGAGGTGGAAGTAGGGCTGATGAACCTGATGGGCTACGACTGCGCCACGATTGGCAACCATGAGTTCGACTTCGGCCTCGACAATATGGCGAAGCTCTTCCGCATGGCCAATTTCCCTATCGTCTGCTCGAACTACGACTGCAAGGGTACGGTGCTGGAAGATCTCGTCAAGCCTTATATCGTCCTCAAGCGCAACGGCCTGAAGATCGGTGTTTTCGCACTGGCACCTGCCATGAAGGGACTGGTCTTCGACGGCAACTGTGAGGGCATTACCTATCTCGATCCGGCAAAGACGGCTCAGAAATATATCGATATCCTGCGCAAGCAGGAGAAGTGCGACCTTGTGATCTGTGTATCCCACCTCGGATGGAACATCGAAGGCGATTGCGACGAGGTGTTCCTCAGTAAGACAGAAGGTTGTGACCTTGTCTTGGGTGGACATACTCACACTTACATGCCTGTGTTAGAGTATGCACCAGACAAGAACGGGAAGATGATTCCCGTGGATCAGAACGGCAAGCACGGTGTCTTCATTGGCAAACTCGTGCTGGATCTGGAGAAGAAGTAATCACTCGAAATAGAACGTCAACACAATCATCTTGCTGTGGCCACTGGTCACAGCATTTGTGTATTGGCGCAGATTGGCGTCCTTCAGTTCGCCGGCATGGTCGTGGTCGAGGGCATCGCGCAGGCTGTAGCAGAATTTCAGTTCTGGAATCAACTTGAAGAAGGGCAGGTAGAAGTCGCAGCCCAGGCCCACCTCGAAAAAGAGGTCTGAACGTTTCAGTTGGATATATTCCTGGTTCTTGCTCGTCAGGTTGATCATCGGATTCACGCCCGCCATGATGTAGGGACGGTAGTTGTTAAAGCGCTCTGCCGAGAACTTCAGGTCGAGGGGGAAAGAGACGTAGGTATTCTTCATGTCCTGCGTCACCTCTGTCGGCTTGCCCTCTGGGGTGAGATCCGTCAGGTTGCGGAAGGTCAGGTGCTTCGCTCCGAAGTGCATGGTAGGCGTGAAGCGCACGTTCAGGTGCTGGCTCAATCGCAGGTCTGCCAGCACACCCACACTGAAGCCGCTGTTCCAACGGTCCGCATCGCAGACAATCATTTTCTCCTGTGTCGTCCCGTCCTCCAGCGTAATGGTCTGCGGCCCTACGTTCTGGAACTCGATGTCCTGCATGTTCATGCCCACGAGGATACCGAAGTGCATGGGACGCAGGTCGATATACGGTTTGTTCTGGATCTTACGGGTCTGCCCCTGACTGGTCACAGCCAGGAGAAGCAGCATCACGGTGATGATCGATTTCATTTTCATCTGTAATTAATAACGCAGAAAAAGTCTGGATATTATGTTTGGGATTATTTCGACATCGTATAAATTATTAAAAAACCTACCTAAAGTTTGGTATATTCCGAAAAATGTCTTATCTTTGCATCCTCAAATGTGAGTAATAACATTATTAACAACTTAAATTTGTTAGAATTATGGCATACGTAATTGGAGAAGATTGTATTTCTTGTGGAACATGTGCAGGTGAGTGCCCCGTTGAGGCTATCTCTGAGGGTGCAGAGCGCTACGTGATCGATGCTGATGCATGCACAGAGTGTGGCACATGCGCAAGTGTTTGTCCTTCTGAGGCTATCAGCCTTCCCTAATCACTGAAGGATATACAAGAACTAATAAGAGGTACTTCTTTTTCGAAGCACCTCTTGTTTTTTTCGTGGCTCTATAGGAAAATTTCGTGGCCCTTTTTGCGCGAAAAGGGCCGGGTATTGATCAAAAAGCGGCACTAATTTTCGCTAAAGCGGTCTATACCCGTCAAGCCTCCTCCTCTCCCTGATTTTACGGAAACGCCTTTAAACAAAGGACATACAGAAGGGAGAGGTTATCTCAACCACTCCCTAACCTCTCCCTTTACTCCCCCCTCATGATCAGGCAGCCTTGAGAGGAATCACGCGATAGTACTTGACGTGACTACACTCTGTGTGCTCGTAGCCCAGCACCTTCATCGCCAGACCGACGCTGACCTTTGAACTCATGGTGTTGGGGATAGAGGGATACTCTTTGCGAATCGCCTTCAGGATGTCCGTGCTGTTCATCCGTTTCCCTGTTTCGTCCGTCTCAGGCTTGCGGAAACAAGTCTCGACGATCTCCGCGATGTCCTTCTCACTCATAAACTCGAGGTTCAGTTCCTGGATACGGGCCACCTCCTCATTGTTAAACCAGTAGGGAGCCTTCAGGTCACGGATTTCGTGGAGTACCTGGGCGTACAGTTGTCCGTAGTCGATCTCACCACTGTTGTCGATGTACAGTCCATGAGGGATGGCCAGACAGATGTAGCGTCGCGAGCCAGTGGCATCCGACAGCGGATGGGGATTGTTTGTCGTGGCTACGAACGAGGCGTAGCGTGGACGGTCATCCTGCGCACAGCCGTAGATGGGACGGCCGTTCACCTTGCTCTTCGAGAGCGTCTGTTTCAGGGAAGCGTGCTGACTGGGACGGATGGCATCGAGTTCGTCGAGGTTCACCAGCAGGTTGTTGGTCAGTGCCATCTCCTTGTCGAACTTGTTCGAAAGGTTCAGGTGATCCAAATAGTACTGGCGCAGTTCCACAGGCAACAGGCGTGCGACGAAGGTTGATTTTCCACAGCCCTGGGCTCCGATGAGCGTAGGTACGCACTCATTGCCGTGAAGCGTGTCCATCTGGAGCCAGTGGGCAACCGTTGAGCGCAGCCAGACAGCCAGGAAGTCGTGCTGCTCCGTGCTGATGCCTGGCAGACGGCCAAAGAGTTGAGCCACATGGTTCTGTCCGTTCCACTGAGGCAGGTTCTCGAGGAACTCGCGGATAGGGTTATACGCGCGTACCTCTTCTGAATGTACCAGTTCCATGATGTCCGTCTTCGGACTGCCCTTCTCGCAGATTTGCTCGCGTTTGGCACGGATGATGATACTGTTCAGTGCCTCCTGTGTCAGTACCCGATAGGCGGGCTGACTTTCGTCAGCGCCACCGTCCGCTGTGCCATCAGCAGGCATGGTTGCACGCTCGGCTCTGCCGCTTGGCTTGTCCAAGAATTCTACCTTTCCGCTCAACTCATTGCGACGGAAGAGGTAATTGTCATGAAGGAATTGCTCTACTGCGAGAGCACCTTCTTGTGAAGCTCCGAGAGCCTCACCGTTAAAAATCTTTTTTTGTGTCATTTGTTGTTTGTGTTGGTGTTAAAATAATGTTTTGTTGGGCAAGACACCACGCTTGATGTCTATCCGAGTGCAAAGATACAAAAAAGTTTCCATATCTCCAAGCCTTTTAAGGACTAATATGGACTAAATTTTCGAATATTAAAATGAGGGGATCTAAGGAGAGGTTGAGTGAGAGGATGGGGGAGAGGTTGAATAATCCTCTCCCTATCTACTACCCCAGTGTTTAAAGGCATTTTGAAAGATTTAGGGAGAGGATGTATTGGAATTCCTGACATAAAGTTACGCGCACATATAAGAAAATATTTATTCGGAATTTATTGTAATTTTGCAGAAAATTCCGAATAGAATGGCACAATATGTACAACGAGAGCATCAAGAAATATTATGCTGTTGATATAGGACTGCGGAATGCTAAACTGAATTTTCGTCAGCAGGAGATCACACACATAATGGAGAATGTAATCTACAATGAACTCCGCATGCGAGGCTTTGCTGTTGATGTGGGGGTAGTGGAATCACGAGAGATGCGAGATGGAAAGATGCAGTACATCCAGTATGAGATTGACTTTATCGCTACTAATGGTATGGAGAAATACTATATCCAGTCGGCTTTTGCCTTAGACACTGAAGAAAAGCGCCAACAGGAATTGAATTCACTCCAGAAGATTGGCGACAGTTTTCGGAAAATTGTCATCGTAGGCAACGACATAGCCGAATATACTGATGATAATGGCATTAGGTATATGGGGCTCATTCAGTTTTTGCTTTCTTAAACAATGAATACCGTTTTTACAATATCGAGAAGAAGAAATAGACTGCTGCGTATTTCATCGGAACGCCTTTGGCATAGCCAATCACACTGTTATTGGAATTCCTGACAGTACCATCACTACTGACCCTACCTATGACGGACTGGTTACTGTTCCTGACAGTTCCGTCGTTGTTGATATAGCCCAGAACAGAGTTATTGGTGTTACGCACGGTGTTACCATCAATCTTTGCCAATAACCTGTTGTTGGAGTCACGAATATCCCCATCGCTATTGATCCTCGCCACCAGACTGTTGTTGCTATTCCTTACTTCGCCATTGGGACTAATGGAAGCTAACACAGACTGGTTGCTATTCCGAATGGTCTGAGCATTGAGATACCCAATGCTCAGAACCATTAACAGCAATATAAGCAGTCTTTTCATTTCGAAACCAAATACTCTGCTATACATGC
>JAFYPG010000079.1 GCA_017547605.1 Prevotella sp. | reverse complement strand
TCGAAAAGGTTTTAGTGAAATAAGGTAAAGACATTGTTAGTAATTGTCCCGTGATAGATACACGGTACTAGATTAGTTTGGAGCGTGCTGCCTTGTGATAGGGCGGCACGCTTTTTAAAGATGCATTTTTAAGTTTAAGGTCACTTTCTGCGTAAGCGGCTATTAGTTAGTTTGTTATATAGGTGACCTCAATTATTTTAACATCACCTTTAAAAGTAAAACAAGTTGTTTTACCTTCAAAGATGACGTCTAAACGAGTGAAATAGATGCCTCCTTCGACAGTAAAACAACTTGTTTTACTTTTACGGGTGACGTCTGCGCGTAGGGTTTCCCCTATGTTTTTTCGGGAAATCCCCTTTATCGATACAGGAGAAATGCTTATCTTTGCAGCGTGAAACTATTTAAAATGTGACGCTTATGAAGAAGATTCTGGTACTATCAGTGAGTTCTCTGCTGTTGCTGTCGAGTTGTGCGACGACGGCATCGGGTGCTTATACGGGTGGAACATTCGGTTCGATCATCGGTTCTGCCATCGGCGGTATCGTGGGTGGCCCGAGGGGCAGTGACATCGGTACGCTGGTTGGCATGGGTGCCGGTGCGGCTGTGGGTGCAGCCGTTGGTTCTGCAGCCGAGAACAGTCGGCAGCAGCGTTACGAGGAATACCGCGCTGACCGTCAGCAGCGCGCGATGGAGTCACGACGACAGTCTGCCTATCAGGGGAATAACGAGACGAACGGTGCTGCAGCCGATGACCGTCTCTATGGCTTTGACGAGGATTTTAATCCGACGAAGAACTATAGTGCTGAGGCTCCTGCCGATATCGTGATCCGCAATCCTCGTCTGGTGGATGCCAGCCGCGATGGAGAACTGAGCCGTGGTGAGGAGGCCAGGATGGTTTTCGAGGTGTTCAACAATTCCTCCAAGCCTGCCTTCGGTGTACTGCCAACAGTGGCTGAGGTGACAGGCAACAGGCATATCCGTGTCTCGGAGAATGTGCTGGTGGAGTGCATCCAGCCGGGCAAGGGCATCCGCTATACGGCAGTCATCAGGACGGATGACCGTCTGAAGGATGGTGAAGCCGTGTTCCGCATCGGTGTGATGCAAAGGAATAAGGATATACCCTCCCAGTCGCGGGAGTTCCGTATCAAAACCAACAAGCGGTAGAGGAAACCCCTCTACCGCTTGTCGGCTATAGAATTCTGTTTTTCTTGTTCTTGGCGCCGTTTGTTGCGCTGGTCTCTCAGTTCCATCCAGATGGGCTTTGTGTCGGATCCTTCGTTGGTGCCCAGATCAAATTCGGGCAGTTCAAAGTCTTCAGGCCTGAAGGGGATGATGGCAGGGTTGTACCGTTCCACGATGACGGGTGCAATGCCTTGTGAGAGGATACCCAGTTCCTTGGCGGCACGTACGGAGAGATCCACGATCCTTCCTTTGACGTATGGTCCGCGATCCGTCACCTTGACGATGACACTGAGGCCGTTGGCGGGGTTTGTCACTTTGAGCAGTGTGCCGAAGGGGAAGGTCTTGTGGGCACAGGTCAGTGAGTCGTGGTGCAGGCGTTCGCCGTTGGCGGTCTTACGACCTGTCCAACTCTTGGCATAATACGAGGCAGTGCCCCTCTCCGTCTGAGCGAGGAGAGAGGCTGTGCCGAATACGAATAATAGTGTCGTTAAGACTATCTTTGGTTTATTGGTCATACAATACTGCGTGGTCATCATCGCGAAGACCTTGGCTTACGCCGAGTTCTACACAATGCCCTGCGCCATCATGGCGTTGGCGACCTTCATGAAGCCGGCCACATTGGCACCCTTCACATAGTTGATGTAGTCGCCCTCTTTGCCGTACTTCACGCACTGGCCATGGATGTTCGACATGATGCGGTGCAGTTTCTCATCAACCTCTTCACCTGTCCAGGCGATGCGCTCAGAGTTCTGCGTCATCTCCAGACCGCTGGTGGCCACACCACCCGCATTGACGGCCTTGCCCGGGGCGAAGAGTTGTTTGGCGGCGATGAACTTGTTGACGGCCTCGGCCGTACAGCCCATGTTAGATACCTCAGCCACGCACAACGGTTTGTTGGCGAGGATGGCGTCGGCATCGGCGCCGTTGAGTTCGTTCTGGGTAGCACAGGGCAGGTAGATATCGGCCTTCTGCTCCCATGGTTTCTTGCCCTCGAAGAAGGTGGCTCCTTCGAACTCCTCCTCGTAAGGCTGACAGATATCTTCACCCGAGGCGCGCAGTTCGAGCATAAAGGCGATCTTCTCGGCATCGAGCCCGGCAGGATCATAGATATAGCCGTCGGGCCCGCTGATGGTGATGACCTTAGCGCCCAGTTCGGTTGCCTTCTTGGCAGCGCCCCAGGCCACATTGCCGAAGCCTGAGAGGGCGATGGTCTTGCCCTTGATGTCGAGGCCGTGCTCAGTGAGCATCTGGTTCACGAAGTAAAGGGCACCGTAGCCCGTAGCCTCCGGACGGAGGATCGAGCCGCCCCATTCCATGCCCTTGCCAGTGAGCACACCCTGGAACTGATGGGTCAGTTTCTTATATTGTCCGAAGAGGTAGCCGATCTCACGGGCACCTACACCGATATCGCCGGCGGGCACATCCTCATCGGGGCCTATATGGCGATAGAGTTCCGTCATGAATGCCTGACAGAACTTCATCACCTCATTGTCGCTCTTACCGCGGATGCTGAAATCGGAACCGCCTTTGCCGCCACCCATCGGTAGGGTGGTGAGGGCGTTCTTGAAAGTCTGCTCGAAACCGAGGAACTTCAGGATCGAGAGGTTCACTGACTTGTGGAAACGCAGGCCACCCTTATAGGGGCCAATGGCACTGTTGAACTGCACGCGGTAGCCGAGGTTCACCTGCACCTCGCCCTTGTCATCGACCCAGGGCACACGGAAGGTGATGATACGTTCAGGCTCCACGATCCGTTCTATGATCTTGGCCTTCTCGAACTCCGGATGCTGGTTATAGACATCCTTGATCGACTCCAACACTTCTCTGACGGCTTGCAGATACTCCAATTCGCCAGGATGCTTCTGCTCCAGCGACTGCATGATTTTCTCTACTTCCATAACTTCATGGTTTTTAGTTAACTATCATTTTGATATTATGACACCGCAAAAATATGAAAATATTTGATACCCTCCAAGGGAAAAACCGAATATTTTTCCGATATAGTTACATTTTGTTAAAACAGTCGCTTAATCGTTTGGCGGATTCGATTTATTGTTGTACCTTTGTCCTCCGAATAGTATTTATCAGCAATAACTATTTATTATGATTTGGAACCCAAGTATTGAGTGTATGGACCGCGAGCAACTTCGCGAGATCCAGAGTCGTCGTCTCGTGAAGATGGCGGAGTATGTCTATCACAACACACCTTTCTATCGGAAGAAATTCCAGGAGATGGGACTGGAGCCTGGTGATATCAAGAGTATCGACGATATCGTGAAACTCCCGTTTACCAACAAACTAGACCTGCGTGATAACTATCCATTCGGACTGGCCGCCGTGCCGATGTCACAGATCGTGCGTATCCACGCCTCTTCAGGTACGACGGGAAAACCCGTTGTCGTTTTGCACACCCGTAAGGACCTGGCCATGTGGGCAGAATCTATCTCCCGTGCTTTTACCGCCGTTGGCTGTACGAAGGACGATATCTTCCAGGTGTCATACGGCTACGGCTTGTTCACCGGTGGTCTGGGTGCTCACGACGGTGCTACGAACATCGGTGCATCGGTGATCCCGATGTCATCGGGTAACACCCAGAAGCAGATGACGCTGATGCACGACTTCGGTGCTACGGTGCTCTGTTGCACACCCAGTTATGCCATGTTCCTCGGTGAAGCCATGAAGGAGTGTGAGTGGCCGCGCGAGGAGTTCAAGTTGAAGATCGGTGCCTTCGGTGCTGAGCCTTGGACGGAGAAAATGCGCGTCAAACTGCAAGAGTCGCTGGGTATCAAGGCCTTTGATA
>JAFYPG010000078.1 GCA_017547605.1 Prevotella sp. | reverse complement strand
TTTGCAGCCGAATTTGAACAAACAGAACGTATGAAGAGTATATTAGAAGGACGTCCGGCCTTGAAGGCTGAGATAGAGAAGATTGCTGAGGTGGCTGGTTATCTGTGGCAGAACGGATGGGCCGAGCGCAATGGTGGCAACATCACGGTCAACGTGACAGAGTTCGTTGACGACGAGATACGTCAACTGCCTGCCATCAGCGAAGTGAAGCAGATCGGTGTGACCCTGCCCGCCCTGAAGGGCTGTTATTTCTATTGTAAAGGTACTGGCAAGCGTATGCGCGACCTGGCCCGCTGGCCAATGCAGAACGGTAGTGTGATCCGTATTCTCGACGACTGCGCCTCGTATGTCATCATCGCTGACGAGGCTGTCATGCCTACCAGTGAACTGCCTAGTCATCTGACCGTTCACGCCCATCAGATTGAGACAGGTTCTGGCTATAAAGCCACCGTCCATACCCATCCTATCGAACTCGTTGCCATGAGTCATAATCGTACTTTCTTAGGCAAGGACGTGCTGACGCGTATCCTTTGGTCGATGATTCCAGAGACGAAAGCCTTCTGTCCGTTAGGCCTGGGTATCGTACCCTACACCCTGCCTGGTTCCAACGAACTGGCTGAGCGTACGCTGCAGGAACTTGAGGACTATGATGTCGTGATGTGGGAGAAGCACGGTGTGTTTGCTAAGGGAAAGGATGTGATGGATGCCTTCGACCAGATCGACGTTCTTTCGAAATCCGCCAAGATTTATATTAATTCCAAGTGTATGGGCTTTGAGCCTGAGGGCATGAGCGATGAGCAGATGAAGGAGATGACCGTCGCCTTCAACCTGCCGAGATAATCATTGAATATTCAAACAAATACTAACAATGAAAAAGAAACTGTTTCTTATAACCATACTGTCGGCTATCTGCTTCCTTGGAGCCAAAGCCGACGTAGATCCCGATTTCCACATCTACCTTTGTTTCGGACAGTCGAACATGGAGGGTAACGCCCAATGGGAAACTGTTGACAACAAGTTCGTCGACGAGCGCGTCCAGATGCTCTCCACGTGCAACTTCGACAACCCCAAGCGTAAGTTGGGTGAGTGGTATACTGCATACTGCCCCATCGTCAATCCAATAGGAAAACTCGGTCCTACCGATTATTTCGGACGTACGATGGTGGCAGCCCTTCCGACGAATGTGAAAGTTGGAGTTGTGGCCGTTGCCATGGGCGGAAGTCCTATCGAGATGTTCGACAAGGACAAGTACGAAGAGAAGTTGAAGTCCAGCCCCACAGATTGGTGGGCACAACTGTCGAAGAACTACTACGGCGGCAACCCTTACGGACGTCTGATCGAGATGGCCAAGAAGGCTCAGGAGGTGGGTGTCATCAAAGGTATCCTGCTGCATCAGGGCTGTTCCAACAATGGCGACCCCAAATGGCCTGACATGGTGAAGAAGATCTACAACGACATCCTCACCGACCTCAACCTTAAAGCCAAGGATGTGCCCATCTTCGTGGGAGAGACGGAATATGCCGAGATGGGTGGTGGCTGCTCCCTTCATAATACCGTCGTGGCCAGTATCCCGTCGGTCATCCCCACAGGTCATGTAGTGAGTGCTGAGGGAATCCCTGGAAATGGTCAGGATCCTTGGCATTTCTCTGCTGTCGGCTATCGCATCTTCGGTAAACGTTATGCTATCGAGGTACTGAAGGCAAAGGGATTGGAACCAAAGGCCAATCCTGAGTACGACATGCCTGATAATCTGAAGAACTTCTTTACGCCGAAGAGTTACAACGACTATATCGTGGATGAACCCGGTGCTCTGCTTACTCTGACGCTGATCTGTACGTATGCCGACAATCATAAGGAGGAGATCAAAGAAGTCAAATACACCAGCAATGACTTTAAGATCCGAGGTTCGAAGGTGAAACTGGGT
Organism: Prevotella sp.; assembly: GCA_017547605.1. Taxonomy (GTDB): domain Bacteria; phylum Bacteroidota; class Bacteroidia; order Bacteroidales; family Bacteroidaceae; genus Prevotella. The sequence goes on along the minus strand of JAFYPG010000078.1, from coordinate 1,203 downwards.
GAGGCTGGTACTAAAGGCACGGTGACGGCTACCTATACTGATTTCTTAGGAGAGCATCAAGTGACGATCACCCTCGAGGCTTCTTCATCTACAGCCATCAGCGATGTAAGGAACGTAGAGGAATCACACACAGTCTATTCGCTTGATGGCCGACGTGTCAATGCCAAAGCCTTGCGGCCAGGCGTTTATGTTTCAAACGGAAAGAAGTTCGTTCAGAAATAATTAAAGAAACTGACGTGTACCGAATTCGGCACACGTCAGTTTCTTTTTATCAGACTAACTGCGGTAGGAAGCACGAGATTACCAGCACTACGATGCCGATGATCAGCACAGTAATGGTTTTCTGCGAGCAGCCTTTCCACTCTTTGAGTATGATACCCCAGACGTTGGAGAACACCACGTTGAGTGCCATAAGGATACAGAACGACAATGTGTCCATCGTTCCACCTGCCTCGAAGAACGAACGGCCTAGCGACAGTCCGAAGAATTGGCTGTACCACAGGGCACCTGCCAACAGACAGAACAACAGGTTGTTACCCCATACGGCTTTCTTGGCATAGTCGCCCCATGTCTTATTTTTCTGGTTCTGATAGAGGCAGTACACGGCGTTGGTGACGAATCCGCCCAGTGTGACGAGCAGTGTGGCGGGCAGCGTGCGGAACATCGGATCAGTAAGTTCACCAAAGTTGATGCCCTTGCCAAACTCCAATCCCACATTGAAACAGCCACTCATAAAACCAGCGAGCAGGGCAATGGCCAAGCCCTTGGGGAAGTTAAAGTCCTTAACGGCAGCCTTCTTCTCTTCCTCAGAGAGTGACGAAGCCTTCATGCTTCCTGCTGCTCCGATGATGGCGATGCCAATCAGCGTCACCACCACGCCGAGGATGACAGCGAAGGTGAGCGACTCAAGGGCGTTGAGTTCTGGGAAGAAGATGTTCAGCAGCACAGGACCGAGGATAGTGCCGAGACCTGCACAGGTGCCGAGGGCTATCGACTGTCCGAGGGCTACGCCGAGGTAGCGCATTGACAGTCCGAAGGTCAGACCGCCCACCCCCCAGAGTACGCCGAAGAAGATGGTCATCCAGATATTGAACGACTGGTCGGCTGTAAACAGCTCACAGAGAGAGTGCCCTGCCGGTACGGCCAGCAGAGCGCCTAAGAACGGAAGCACCAGCCAAGCGAATACGCCCTGTACCAGCCAGT
>JAFYPG010000077.1 GCA_017547605.1 Prevotella sp. | reverse complement strand
TGCAAAGATACGAAATAGTTGTCAAACCGCCAAACATTTCCCACCGAAATATTTGGCGGTTTGAAAGATATAGTATATCTTTGTACCCGAAAATTAATGATCAACTAAGAACCAAGCAAATGATAACAGAGAAAAAACGAACCTATCAGAAGCCTTCGATGAAGGTGTATGAGATGAAACAGCAGCCGCAGTTGCTGCAGACTAGTACAGAATTGGACGTAACTTATTATCAGGAGGACATTTAAGATGAAACATGTAAAGACTAACAAATGGGGCTGGCTGGTTGTGGCCGCAGTCCTCGTGATGGGTTTTGTCGCTTGTACTAATGAAGACTCCCTCACTGACGCCCCCGCCGGGCCGCAGAATGCACAGAAGGTTCACATTACCGTGGGTGCGAGTATCGCTGACGACGCCACGACGCGCAGCGAGATAGATGCCACACAGACCGACGACAACGGCAAGGCCATCCGCACGCTGAAATTCACCGAGGGCGACAAGTTATATGTATATGCCATGTATGATATTGTTGTTGATGATATGAACCAACAATTTTATCCATCCTTCATAGCTGGCATGCTTGAGATCGACCCTGCTTCCATCACAGATGGTAAGAGCGCATCGTTTACCGGCGACCTCGCTACATACGAATGGGATCCAGACCAAGACAAATATGTAGAAACGGATCACGTCTTCAACAATGAAGACCCGCTGGTGGATTGTGCGGAGGTTTGTGAGTATCCCACGGGATATTTTCAACAGGGGGTACCTCCCGAGGGTGTCTTTGCCCAGCTGGTACATGCCGGTTCCGAAGCCACTTTTGATGTGGAAGACGATCCAGAAGAATATGATTTCTGCAGCACTTTCTGGTATCATTTTACCAATCGTTCGTATCTGGCTTCCGACATAGATGAATTTTTGACCAGCCGTCTCGAGGTCATGGCAAATACTTACGATAAGACCAACCATCGCTTCGCATTATCTTCTCCTGCCGAAACGGCTATCTTTAACTGTGTTATCAGTGGACTTCTTCCCAATACAGATTATAGTGTTGATATTGGTGATCAGTATGGAAGTCGAACTCCTGGGAAAGTTAAGACTGATGGTGCCGGCATTGCACAATTTGTTGCTGACTTTTATGAGGACGGCTGGGGCGAAGAAAAACCATATAGGATCACACTCAAAGATTATACTAACCCAGATTATAATATCCCCCTTGGCACGCGGACACTCGAGAAGAAGATCTACAACGTCGTTCGCATGTGGAATGGTGAGGCCTTCGTTGCTGCCACAAGTCTCACAGGCCTCGATGGTGAATACACGGCGCAGAACGGCGAGATATTGACGGGATCAGTCAGCGGTTCAGCGAAGGTGATGATAGCCGACGGTGCGACGGTGGTGCTCAATGGTGTGGACATCAAGGACCTTGACAATGATAATGCGGCCATTGAATGCCTGGGCGATGCCACCATCATCCTCTGCGGTACGAACAATCTGGAGGGCAAATGGGAGAACCCAGGCCTTCGGATAAAGGAAGACAAGACACTCACCATCCGCGGCAGCGGCAAGTTGACGGCATCGAGTGACGATGGCGCTGGTATCGGCGGTGGGTATGAGCTTTCCGCTGGCAACATCATCATTGAGGGCGGCACCATCACGGCCACCGGTGGCAGCGAAGCAGCGGGCATCGGCAGCGGATATAAGAGTTCCTGTGGCTACATCACCATCAGTGGTGGCATCATCACGGCCACCGGTGGCTACGAAGCAGCGGGCATCGGCAGCGGATATAATAGTTCCTGTGGCTACATCACCATCAGTGGTGGCATCATCACGGCCACCGGCGGCGACCATGCAGCGGGCATCGGCAGCGGATCTGCTGATGGCGGTGATAGTTCCTGTGGCGACATCACCATCAGTGGTGGCACCATCATGGCCACCGGTGGCGACTATGCAGCGGGCATCGGCAGCGGAAACGGAAATGATGTTGTTATTGATGAATCTCTTGAAACCCATACTTATTATGTCAGTTCCTGCGGCAACATCATCATCAGTGGTGGCACCGTCACGGCCATTGCTGTCGATGTCGCACCGGGCATCGGTAGCGGATTTGTAGGCAAATACACCAGCATCAGTATCGGCAGCGGCATCACCAGCGTAACGGCCACCGGTAGTACCGAATACTATACTCCGATAGGTAAGGGAGATGAATTCCAGGGCACCGGCGATGAGGGCATCGTGACCATTGACGGCACAGAGATTGATGGCAGTTTCGAGTACGCGCCCTACAATTGGGACCCCAGCAGCCTACCCACGCCTAACACGACGGCCAACGGCCATCTGACCTGGACGCTCAGTGGCAACACCTGGACGCTGACGCCACAACCCTAGAAGTTTGGCGGTTTCAGAAATTGGGGCACAGAAGGGCCAGGCCCTTTTGTGCCCCTGGATCTTTATGAAAGTTTTTCGCAAAAAACTTGGAATATATGTAAACTTATCGTATCTTTGCCAGCGGTATGAAAAAGGTAAGTGTGCTGATACCGACGTATAACCACGGGTGCGTGGCGCTGGTGAAAGGACTGGCGCAGCAACTGGAGGCGGCGGGCGACGACTACGAGATCATCGTGGCCGACGACGGATCGACGGATGCCGCGACGGTGGCGGAGAACCAGGCCATCAACACCCTCCCCCACTGCCGATATATCGTCAGACCGGAGAATGCAGGCCGTGCCGCCATCCGTAACTTCCTCGTCAGGGAGGCGCAGCAGCCCTACGTGCTCTTCATCGACAGCGACATGACACTGATCAGCGACGACTATATCCAACGCTACCTCGACTGCTCGTGCGACACGGTGATCGACGGTGGTGTGGCCATCGGCGGAGATCCCGACCTGCTGAAGGGTAACCTGCGCTACCGCTACGAGAAGGCCGAAGAGGCCCGTCATACGGCCCCCGAGCGCCAGAAGACACCCTACCAGCACCTGCACACGGCCAACCTCCTGGTGCGCCGCGACCTGATGCTCGAACATCCCTTCGACGAGCGGTTCCGCCACTACGGCTACGAGGACGTGCTGCTGGGAAAGACGTTCCGACAGCATCACATCGCCATCGCGCATATCGACAACCCACTGGGCTTCTGTACCTTTGAGACGAATGCCGACTTCGTCAGCAAGACGGAGGAGGGGCTAAGGACACTGGGACAGTTCCGCGACGACCTGCGGGGCTATTCGCGTCTGCTGACACTTGTCAGCAATATCCATATCCCCGCCGTGAAGTCGGTGATCCGTCTGTGGCACCGACTGTTCGGCCGACTGGAGCGGCGTCACCTCTGCGGCAGCCGTCCCAGTATCCTGATTTTCAAACTGTATCGTTTGGGGTATTTTATCTGTTCTTGTGCTTGACGAACCAGTTGTGCGTGAAGTCATAAAGCACTGCGGCACAGACCACCAGTACGAGGGCCGTGATCAGTAACGGCTCGGCCGCCCCCTGGAAGAACGCCACACCGATGCCCAAGCCCCAGGCGATGCCACTCTCCCACCCTAACATGAAGGTGCTCTGCGACGTGCCGCGCTGACAGTGGCGGCTGAGTTTGATGAAGAAGAGCATGAAGCGCGAGCCGATGATGCCCAGGCTGAAGCCGATGAATACGGGGGCGACATACCACACCACGGGTTGGGGGTGCAGCAGCATCATCAGCAGGGCAGCCCCCATCAGGATCAGTCCCGTGACCACCTCGCTCTTCACCTCGGCATCGCGGAAGACAAAGCGCTGGGCCAGCAGGGCGAAGAGGAATCCCACCATCATCATCGCATAGAAACGCTCGTGGAGCGGCAGGGAGAACAGCAGTCCCGTCGCCAGCATGATCAGTTGGAGGTTCAGGAACAGGGGAATGCCATGCGGCAGGAAGAACCGGTCGAGACTTACCGTGGGGATATCATCCTCGGGGGCCCGGAACGGGAAGTTGACCAGCCAGATGAGCACGACGGCCACGACGGCCGCCCCACCGGCTGCCAGAACGACATAGTCGAAGCCCAGGGAACGCTGCAGCAACAGACCGGCCAAGGGTCCTATGGACAGGGCGAAGCGCCCGAACCAGCCTGCGGAGTGATTGGCCTCCGTGCGCTGGTAACTCTCGGAGGTATCGATGATCAGTGTACTCGTCAGTACCATCTGTGCCAGTCCGAAGACGGCTCCCAAGGCCAAGCGCTGGAGCACCACGAGACTGAAATCGACAAACTCCGCACGGTAGGTATTGATGTAATAGAGCGATCCTATCAGGGCAGCCATCGCCAGGACGGCCCATATACAGACCACATTACGGCGATAGTGCTGGACGAGGAACGACACGAAGGCGCCAAAGACGAAGAGTCCGACGCCGAAGGCCCCCATGGCGATACCCGACTCCATGGCAGAGAGGCCCTGTGTCTCCATCAGCCACTGCGGCATGGTGGGCACGAGCATATAGACGGCCACCGTCAACAGGAGGTTGGCAATGGCCATACGCCAGAAGTCATGATGCCAGAGTCGGATATGTACGGGAGTGTTCTGTGAATTCATGGGTCATCAGTTTTGATTGAGAAGCGAGAGCAGGTCGGAATAGCCGATACCCCGGTAGTCGGTGATCTGCAGATCGGACAGTGGGGCGATGGCCTCGGCAGGGTTCGTCGTGGCCAGTCCTACGACCGTCATCCGGGCCGCACGACCAGAGCGCAGACCATTGAAGCTATCCTCAAAGACGATGCACTCATCTGTCTGGGCACCAAGTCGTTCTGCCGCCTTCAGATAACAGTCAGGAGAGGGCTTGCTCTCTGAGAAATCCTCGGAGGTGAGGATGGCGTCGAAGAGGTTCTTGAAGTCGGGCTGGTAACGATAGACGCTCTCCATCTTGGGGACGTTGGAACTGGTGACGACCGCCGTCAGTACCCCGTGGGCATGGAGGTCGGCTACCAGTATCTCGAAGCCGGCGATGAAGTCGTAGTGCATCCCCTCCTCGTAGGCGTCGAGCCTGCGGGTGATGCTCTCCCGCTCGGCGGCCAGGTCACCACTGAACCAGCGGTCGTAGATCTGCGTGAGTGTGGAGCCTTTGATCTCGTGCTCCAAACCCGGGTGCTCAGGATGGTACTGGCGGCAGATACTACCCCAGAAGACGGAGTACTGTGGCTCGGTATCGAAGACCACACCATCCAGGTCAAATAGGGCTGCCTTGAGCGTTCTCTGCTTCATGATCTCTTAATTTTGGCTGCAAAATTAATATTTTCTGATGAGAAATTTGCTATTTTGGTAAATTAAGTGTAATTTTGCGCCTAATTTAAGAACTTAGGTCAAATGAAGAAGATAGATATCCTTCCGGTTTTAGGTCTGACACTGCTGATGGTCAGTTGCGGTGGCGGTGATGAGGACAACGTGGCATTCGAGACGGTAACGGCCGACAAGACCGTGGTGCTCACCAACGAGGAGAACTCCCCTTCGTGTGGTGTCCACCTGAAACTCGAAGCAGCCACGGAAGCCAGCGGCCATGCCGGTGAACTTATCAACGCTGCCGTGATGAAACGGCTGTTGGACCGGGAGGAGAACACCATGCAACTGGCCGCAGATGCCTTTGCCGACACCTATACCGAATCCTACAAGACGACGATGCTGCCGCTCTATAACGAGGATCGTAGCGACTCGACGAAGCGGGCCTGGTACCAGTACCACTATATCATCGAGACCAGTACCCAGAAGGGCAGCAAGGGCACCATTGCCTACCTGGCCTCCATCAACTACTACGAGGGTGGTGCCCACGGCATCAACCAGTTGATCACACTGAACTTCGAGGCTAAGACCGGGCGCCAACTGACACTCGGTGACATCTTTGCCACCGGCTATGAGCAACCGCTGAAGAACGTGCTGCTGAAAGCCCTGAAGGCCAAGACGGGCTGTACCACCCTGGCGGCCCTCCGCAACAAAGGCTACCTCTACTCGATGGACATCTTCCCCTCGGAGAACTTCATCCTCGGTGAGGAGACCATCACCTTCGTGTATAACCCCTACGAGATCGCGCCCTACGCCATGGGCAGTACGGAACTGATCATCCCCTACAGTGACGTGGATAAGATCCTGAAGACCACCTTTGAATACTAACGTATGGCCGCAGAACTGATCTTGAAATATTTCCCGGAACTGACGGAGGAGCAGCAACGGCAGTTCGAGATGCTCGACGCGCTCTACCGCGACTGGAACGCGAAGATCAACGTGATCTCGCGCAAGGATATCGACCAACTCTACGAGCACCATGTGCTCCACTCACTGGCCATCGCCAAGACGATCCGTTTCCGTCCCGGCACCCAGATCCTCGACTTCGGCACAGGCGGTGGGTTCCCCGGCATCCCCCTGGCCATCCTCTTCCCAGACTGTCGGTTCAAACTCATCGACGGTACGGGCAAGAAGATCCGTGTGGCCCAGGAGGTGAGCGACGCCATCGGTCTGAAGAACTGTCATCCCGAGCACCTGCGCGGTGAGGACGAGAAGGGAAAGTACGACTTCGTGGTGAGCCGTGCGGTGATGCCCCTGCCCGACCTGGTGAAGATCGTGCGTAAGAATATCGCGAAGACACAGCAGAACGCCCTGCCCAACGGCATCATCTGTCTGAAGGGCGGTGACCTGCAGGCTGAGATCCGTCCGTTCCATAAGATCGTGGAGACCACGGATATCAGCACGTTCTTCAAGGAAGAGTGGTTTAAAGAGAAACATGTAATATATTTACCTGTTTAGAGGTTAGAGGTTAGGGGTTAGAGGTTAGAGAAAACCGAGTGAAACCCTGAAACAAGTACAGAAACAGGAGAATGGCTTATGCTGCAACAGGAGAATGGCTTATGCTGAAACAGGAGAATGGCTTTGCCAAGTATTCTCTAACCCCTAACCACTAACCCCTAACCACAAAAAAATAAGATCCATGATAATAGTCAAGACATTCGAATTCAACCTGCTTCAGGAGAACACCTACGTGGTGAGCGACGACACCAAGGAGTGCGTCATCATCGACTGCGGCGCCTACTACGACCAGGAAAGCGACGCCCTCATCAACTATATCAACGATAACGGACTGACGCCCGTACACCTGCTTGCCACCCACGGGCACTTCGACCATAACTTCGGCATCGACACCATCTACAAGACATACGGTCTGCAGGTGGAGATCGCCGAGGAGGACGGGCCGCTCGTCAACAACCTGCCCCAGCAGTTCCAGGACTTCATGCGCGTGCCCCTGCGACGGGAGTATCCCCCGGTGGGCCGGTATTTTGAGAAAGACGAGGTGATCCGCTTCGGCAACCATGAACTGAAGGTGCTGAAGACGCCGGGCCACTCGCGGGGCGGTGTGGTGTTCTACTGTGAGGAAGAGCATATCGTCTTCACGGGCGACACACTCTTCAAGATGAGTGTAGGACGTACGGACTTCGACGGCGGCAGTTATCAGGAACTCATGCGCAGTCTGCAGACCGTCCTTGCGCCGATGCCGGCAGAGACGGTGGTATATAGTGGTCACGGTCCCAAGACCACCATCGGCGAGGAACTGCGCTATAATCCCTATTTACGCTAAAAGTTTACTTACAACGGTCGTACCACTCCTTCAAGGCGCCTCGTGGCGTACCCTGAAGGACGACGGCATCGAGTGTCTCCTTAGCCTCCTTCTTACGGCCTAACCCCAACAGCACATCGGCCTTGGAGACGGCAAACTCCGCAGAGCCGGGATGACGGCGGATGGCCTCATCCCAGTCGTAGAGGGCCACGTCGTAGAGTTGTTGCTCGGTCTCGTAGGCGGCGCGGGCGGCATAGGCATTGGCACTGTCGGGGAACTGTTGGACGATCAGGTTCAGTTCGTCGAACGTCTCCGCCTTGCGCCCCATCTTCTGTAAGACGTGCGCCCGTCCGAGGTGGGCCTCGAAGTGCTGCGGTTGGATGGCGAGGAAGGCATCGTAGTCGGCCTTGGCCATGTCGTAATGGCGCAGTTGGGTATGACAATAGGCCCGGAAATAAAGGGCGGCGAGGTTACGGTCGTCGAGGCGGAGCACATCACCGTATTCCTCAACGGCGTATTCCCACTGCTGGAGGTTGATGTTCGCCTCGGCCTTCTTCAGACGGAGGTCGGTATTCTTAGGATCCTGACGGATGGCCTCGATGAGCGTGGAGACGGAGTCGCGCCATTGCTGCCCCGTCTGCGCCGAGGCAGAATTAGGAATGAGAAATTGGAAATGAGGAATTATGATTACCAGACAAGCGCAGAGTCTTGCCCTTGAATTCACGAACCGCATCAGCTTATTTATCCGCATCATCTGCCTATAGAAGAAATCACAATTTCTAATTCCTCATTCCTAATTTCTAATTATATAATTGACGATCCACTCGCCTACCTCTTTGGTACCATACTTGGCACCGCCCTCGACCTGGATCTCGGGGGTACGGACATTGGCATCGAGCGAGGCGTTGACGGCCTCACGCACCAGGGCACCCTCCTTCTCGAGTCCGAAGTGCTCGAGGAGCATGGCGGCGGAGAGGATCTGTGCCAACGGGTTGGCGAGGTTCTGTCCGGCAGCCTGTGGCCACGAGCCATGGACCGGTTCGAAGAGTGGCGTGTGCTCACCCAAGGATGACGACGGTTGGAGTCCCATCGAACCCGTAATACAGGAGGTCTCGTCGGTGAGGATGTCGCCGAAGGTGTTCTCGGTCACGATGACGTCGAAGAAGCGGGGTTCCGTCAGGACGCGCATCGAGGCATTGTCGATGAACATATAGTCGGTGGTCACCTCGGGATACTGGGGTTCCATCTCCTTGGCGATCTGGCGCCACAGACGGGAAGAGGCCAGCACGTTGGCCTTATCCACCACGGTGAGGTGCTTACGGCGTGTCATGGCCATCTCGAAGGCCACCTTCAGGATGCGCTCAATCTCCGGACGGGTGTAGATATCGGTGTCGAAGGCCTTGTCGTTGTCCTGGTATTTCTCACCGAAGTACATACCACCCGTGAGTTCGCGGATCACCACGAAGTCGGCCCCGCGCAGGAGGTCTTCCTTCAGCGGTGACTTATGCAACAGACAGTCGAAGGTGGCCACCGGACGGACGTTGGCAAAGAGACCGAGTTTCTTGCGCATGGCCAACAGACCCGTCTCGGGACGGATCTTCGCCGTGGGGTCATTGTCGTACTTCAGGGAGCCGACGGCCGCAAAGAGTACGGCATCGGCACGCATACACACCTCGTGGGTACTGTCGGGATAAGGGTCGCCCACCTCGTCGATGGCATGGGCACCACAGATGGCCTCCTCGTATTCGAACTGGTGTCCGCACTTCGCGGCTATCGCGTCGAGTACAGCCACACCTTGTTTCATGATCTCAGGGCCGATACCGTCACCCTCTAGAATCGCAATCTTCAACTTCATAATTCGTTATTCTGTTCTTTTTCGTAAATATTCAACATCTTAAAGGTAGCCTTGATGGCGGCTTCCGTCTGGTCGGCGTCAAGGCCGCGCGTACGGAGGATCTTACCATTGTCGTTCCAGGTGATGACGGTCTGTACCAAGGCATCGGTACGACCACCCGGTGGGATGCTCACCTGGTAGTTCTGCAGGATGGGGAACGTGCGGTCGAGGTACTTCTTGTAGATATAGCGCAACGACTTCACGAAGGCGTCGTACTGACCGTCGCCAGTTGCACTGGCCTCGTACTCCTGACCGTTGATCTCCACCTTAATGTTTGCTCCAGGCTTCAGACCGTAAGCCGTTGAGACTACATAACTTACCAACTTCACCTTATCCTCTGGTGCATCGTGTTTCAGTACGTCACTGACGATGAAGGGCAGGTCCTCCTGGGTGACAATCTCCTTCTTGTCGCCCAGTTCGGTGATACGTTGGGTGACGCGCTTTGTCTGCTCGGGTGTCAACTCCAAACCCAGTTCCTCAAGGTTCTTGGCGATGTTCGCCCGACCGCTGTTCTTACCCAGGGCATATTCGCGTTTACGACCGAAGCGCTCGGGTACGAGTTCGTTCTGATAGAGCCCGTTTTTCTTGTCGCCGTCGGCATGGACGCCTGCCACCTGTGTAAAGACATTGTCGCCGATGATCGGTTGGTTGGGTGCCACGGCGATACCACTGTAACTCTCTACCAGACGGGAGATATCGTTGAGTTTGTTCTCGATGATGTTCGTCTTGGCGTGGAACTGGTCCTTGAGGATCACCTGCACACTGGAGAGCGGCGCATTACCACAGCGCTCACCCAGACCGTTCACCGTCACGTGGAGACCCTTCACGCCACTCAGTACGGCGGCGAGGGAGTTAGAGACGGCCAGGTCGTAGTCGTTGTGGGCATGGAAGTCGAAGTGAGTGTCGGCATAGCGCTTCATCATCTTACGGAAGTACTCGATGCACTGCAGGGGATTCATGATGCCGAGGGTGTCGGGCAGCATAAACCGACGGATGCCGATGTCGCAGAGTTGGTCCATCAGGTTATAAACATACGAGGGCGAGTCCTTCATGCCGTTCGACCAGTCCTCGAGGTAGAGGTTCACGGTAAGTCCCTTGCTGCGGGCATACTTCACCTCCCTAACGATATCGTCGATATGTTCCTGAGGCGTCTTGTGCAAC
>JAFYPG010000076.1 GCA_017547605.1 Prevotella sp. | reverse complement strand
CTCTCTATATATAGTTTATTAATTTTATATATATTATAATATATATAAAATATAGAAATTACTGTACCCCCTTTTCGCCCCAATATTCAATTTACCAAAAGTAAAAGCGTCAAAGTGTCAAAGCGTGTGGGAGGGGGCTGAGGGCTGAGGAGAACGGAGCAATCTCAGGGATTGAACTAACCAATCGAGGGGATTGCCGTAATCTCCTTTGTTGTCAGGGGCACAGTAGGGCCAGGCCCCATTGTGCCCCAAGAGGCGGGAATTTCTTAATATTTGAAACTGGAGCCTCCGACGAACTCCCGCATAATGGAGGTCGGAGGTATTTCCTTGTCACTGATGGGAATGAAGTAGTGGATGAACTTCAGCAGACGGTGGGCCTCGGCATATTCAGGACAGTTCTTAGGCACGGAGGCGAGGATAACCTCTGCATGGGTGCGGAGCACGGCAAATTCGATATTCAAGGCGGAGTTGAACATCACGTCGGCCGTCTCCTGGAAGGGGAATATCCACTGGTCCTCGGCCTCGCAGACGCTCTTCCACTGACTGATGGTCTCGCGGGCCGTATAGGCCCCCTTGTTGTAGTCGCGGATGATGCGACGCAGCAGACGGTTGTCTTGCGTGGGTATCCAGTTGTGATCGTCGAGCGAGATACTCGTCAGGGCGGAGATATAGATCTTGTACTTCAAGGCATCGGGCACGTCCTTCGTCAACAGCGGGTTCAGGGCATGGATGCCCTCGATGATGAGCACGCGGTCGTCAGTCAGACGGAGACGTTTGCCGTTATACTCGCGCTTGCCCGTCACGAAGTTGTACTCCGGCACCTCCACCTCCTCGCCCTTCATCAATCGGGCGAGATGGTCACTCAGCAGACGGTAATCGACGGTCTCGACATTATCGAAGTCATACTGTCCGTTGGGCAGTTTCGGGGTATCCACACGGTTCACGAAATAGTCGTCTGTGGAGAATGACAGTGGTCGCAACCCACAGGCGAGCAATTGTACAGACAGACGCTTGCAGAACGTGGATTTGCCTGAGGACGACGGTCCCGTGATGAGCACCAGACGGATGGGATCCTTCTCGCAGTGGAAACGACGGTCAATCTCCTCTGCGATCTTCACGATCTTCTTCTCCTGCAGAGCCTCGGAGACCTGGATCAGTTCGGAGGCATAGCCCTTGAGGACGGCCTTGTTCACATCGCCCACATTCGAGAGGTGCATAATCACGTCCCAGCGCACCTTCTCGGCAAAGACCTCAAACGTGCGGGGCTGATCTATCTTCTCCGCCAACACCAAGGGATTGTGCTTGTCGGGCATGCGCAGTAGCAGTCCGTCTTGATAGCGTTCCAGTCCCCACACCTTCAGATAGCCCGCCGAGGGCACCAGTGGGCCATAGTAGTAATCGACGGTATCGCCCAACGTATAATAATAGGTATAGACCTGTCCGCTGGTCTCCAGGAGTTTCACCTTATCGGTGAAGCCTCTTTCGGTAAACACGCGCACAGCCTCCTCAAGGGTGGCCTCCGTACGTCGGAACAGCATGTCGGCATCGACGATTTCCCGCATGCGGCGACAGATGCGCTCCACATCGGCATCGGTGAGCGGTGCACCGTCTTTCTTCTTGAAGTTACAATAATAGCCGCGAGACAGAGGATGCTCGACAAAGAGTTTGCTGCCCGGGAACTCATCCGACACGGCCTTGTAGAGCACGAAACAAAGCGAGCGCGCATAGACACGCCGTCCAGAGCCGTCGCGGGCATCGATGAACTCCACGTCGCGGTTGTTGAATACGCGGTACTTCAAGCCCTGGGAAACATTATTCACTTTCGCCGAAACCACGGGAAAGGCCAGGTGCAGGTCGTCGGCAAAGTCCTGCCAGACCTCCAACAACGAGATTCCCTCTGGGAAACTCTTTGTCACACCGTTGTTCTTACACCTGATCTGCACCATAGGCAATTAGAGTTTCTCACCGTAGCAGAGATCGCCACAGTCACCAAAGCCCGGCACGATATACTTATGCTCGTTCATGCCCGGGTCGATGGCGGCGCACCAGATCATCGAATCCTCGGGCAGCACGCTCTTCACCACCTCCAGGCCCTCGGGCACAGCAATGACGCAGCACACATGTACCCGCTTGGGTTTACCTGACTTCATCAGTGCCTCAATAGCCGCAGCCATCGAACCACCCGTGGCCAGCATCGGATCAACGATGACCAACGTCTTGCCCTTCACACTCGGCGAAGCCATATACTCGGCATGCACGCCCACCTCGGTATGCTCACGGTTGGTGTACATACGGTAGGCTGAGACGAAGGCATTGTCAGCATGGTCGAACACCTTAAGGAATCCCTCGTGGAACGGCAGTCCTGCACGCAGCACGGTAGCCACCACCATATCCTCCTTCGGCAGGGGGATGTCGATGGTACCTAAGGGTGTGGTGATCGTCTTCGGCTTATACTCCAACGTCTTCGACAGTTCATAGGCCATCATCTCACCGATACGCGCAATGTTCTGGCGGAACAGCAGACGATTCTTCTGATAGTTCTTGTCACGCAACTCCGACATATAGAGATTGATAATCGAGTTGCTCTTACTGAAATCGGTTATTTGCATCATCTTATAGTTTTAAATTTTTCTGCAAAAATAGAGGAAAAAAACATAATCCACAAATTTTTCCTCATTTTTTTACTCAAGGATATAGGTGTTTTGAAAAAATATGTTTATCTTTGCAGACAATAACAAAACAATCATTCATATGAAAAGGCTACTACTACTCACCTGTCTATCCTTGATCATCGTATGTACGAATGCCCAACGCACGGTGACATCCCTGAACAAAGACTGGACATTCCACTTGGGCGACGGTTCGTCGATGCAACGCGACTTCACCCATGGCACCGAGTATTTTACTTATCGTGCCAAGGCTGTTGGGCAAAACAAAGGACCAGCGTCCATAGAATTTGAAGATGCCGCCTGGCCACATGTCACACTGCCCCACGACTGGGTACCTGTTCTGCCTTACGGCTACAAGGCCAGCCATTCCCATGGCTATAAGCAGGTGGGCTGGAAGTACCCGCAGAACTCCATCGGCTGGTATCGCAAGCACTTCTCCATCAGTAAGAAAGATGAGGGTAAAGCCATCAGCATCCGCTTCGACGGCATTTTCCGCAACGCACAGGTATTCTGCAACGGTTTCTACCTGGGTACGGAACCCAGTGGCTATGCCTCACAGGAATATAACGTGTCGGAATACCTGAACTACGGCGGTGACAACGTGATAGCCGTACGCTGTGATGCCCTGACCGAAGAGGGCTGGTACTACGAGGGTGCTGGTATCTACCGCGACGTGTGGCTCATCAAGAAGGATGCCCACAAACAGATCAATAATGTGTTCTACACTTGGAAAGACGGTGTTATCCACATTCAGGTGGAGGCCACCTGTGACTACAAGAACACCCTGCTCGACCATGAGGGTAACGTGGTGGCAGAGGGCAAGGAGACGCTCACGCTGAGCAGCCCGCATCTCTGGAGCACAGACGATCCCTACCTCTATACACTGAAGACCACCACAATAGGCGGCGAGGATGCCGTCATGACGAAGGTAGGACTACGTACGCTGACCTTCGACGCCAAGGAGGGTGTAAAACTGAACGGAGAGTCCTTTAAGTTCAAGGGTGTGAACCTGCACCTCGACCATGCGGGCGTAGGGACGGCCGTCACCAAGGAACTCTGGATCTACCGCATCAACAAACTCCGTGAGATCGGTGTCAACGCCATCCGCTGGTCACATAACCCCGCCTCCGACGTGGCCCTCGACGTGTGCGACTCCTTAGGTATCCTCTGCATCGACGAGAACAGGCTCATGGGTACCAACCGCGAGCATCTGGACCTGCTGAGACGGATGATCATCGACCACCGCAACCACCCGTCGGTGGCGCTCTGGAGCATCGGCAACGAGGAATGGTGGATCGAGGGCAACGAGAAGGGTGAGAAGATAGCCCGTACGATGATCGACTATGCCCGCACCATCGACAACTCCCGTCTCTACACCTACGGCTGTAGCGGTGGTTTCGGCGTGGTGAAGCAGGTGGATATTCACGGCTACAACTATATCG
>JAFYPG010000075.1 GCA_017547605.1 Prevotella sp. | reverse complement strand
GATAGCAGATGCCATCGATCTTGGCATCGTAAGGCTCATAGACCAGTCGTTCTTCTGTCGTTTCCATCTCATCGCTGCATCCACAGACAAGCGTCATTGCCATCAGGAGCAACATATACGTTTTCACCTTATTCATATCTATAGTTCTATTGTATCGATTTTCGTTTCTCTGCACGCTGCGTCTCTGTATCCTTCCTGTCACGATAACTGCGACGTACCTTCTTGCCGCCCAATGCGTAGGAGGCCGTCAGGCTAATAAACTGCGAATGGTGGACAATATGGATACACTCTGTAAACCAGTTGTATGAACGCGTGATGTCTGATACATGCTGACGAAACGGATCATGGGCCACCAACGACAGCTTCAGACGATCGTCGAACAAGGAATAGCGCAGGGCAAAAGAGGCATAGCCAAAGGCTCTGATATCCGTCATCTTCTCGAGTTGGTGGAACCAATGTTCATAGCGGGCATTCAGCAAAAGGGTGTGCTGAGGATTCAAGAAGACATCGGCAGAGAGTGCGGCATGCTCTCCCCAACCATGAAGGACAGGCATATAGGGATTAAAGACGGCATCTTCATTTCGGCTCAGTTCTGTGCGCGAAGAACTGCCATGATAATAATACAGATCGCCCTCAACGATGGTGTTCAACCATGGAAAGAACCGTTGCTGATAACGAAGGTAGAGGCCTGTTTGCTGTTCGTCCAGCCAGTTCTCTGGCTTGGTGGTCTGCGATTCCAAACGATAGCTTGGCCCTTGGTCTATCTGAAAACTGGTGACCCACTCCGTCTGATCCTTGCCATGTCGATACCAGAGGTTGGCATAAAGGCCACATGAGTGGCGATAAGACAATTCTGCGTAATCAGTTGTGCCAGGAATGAGTGAGGGATTACCCACTATCAGATTGGTCATGGTAACATAGACAGGCACCTGATTCAACTCATCGAAGTCAGGACGATTGATGTTCCTGCCCATCTGTAACACGAGTTGTTGGCGACTGCCCAACTGGTAATTGGCAGAGAGGGTTGGCAATAGTTTCGTCAGCGTCTGTTTGGTTTTACGGCTCTTCGTCATATCGCGATCCTCACCCGTCAGCCACGAGCGCTCCAGATGCATGCCGATGGTAGCAGAAAGCCTGGGATGCAGCTGCTTGCTCAAAATCAGATAACCCATCGCACTCCGTTCCTGGTAGCGATAGCTGTTATTCCGATAGATGCCATCGATGTCGATATTGGAAGACTGTTCCTGACTTTTGAGCACCGTATTGTCGATATCGGTATAGGCCAATCCCGTCTCTACCTTGGCGAATGGGAAAGGCAACGTAAAGTCGAGTTTCAGGGAGTGGATCTTATAGTCCGTATCCAGTTCGAAGGAATTGAACACATGATAAGGATCGCTGGAGGAGTAATAATACACGGGAATATTGGCGTCGCCCTCCATGACGGAGCCACGGGTGCCCGTCTTATGATAGAAGTTATACGTGAGATTGGCTTGTTTGCCCAACGTATCGAGCAGAATATCACTGAAAGCAGTCAGGGCTGTGGTGTGCATAGCCCCTACTGGCGACATAGAGGAAGCCGAGGCCATGGTGTAATCCTTGATATTAGGGCCAAGTCCTGAGAATGGCGCATAATTGACGTTGAAGCGCACTCGATCAGCATCCGTCATATCATGATGGTCACGATTCTGCCTGTATGACAACATCGCTCCTGCCTCCCACTTGGGTGTCAGTTGGATGTGAAGCGCTAAGTTTGCCCCATACTCCCTATCCTGCTCTTCATCCCGGCTGTCAGAACGCTTCACAAACTCATGAGGGCGCTCGTAAGTTGTGATGGCATCTGAGCGCTCTGTCAGGCGATTGCCATAGATATCAAGTGAGGCATCAAGGCGCTTGGTGGCATAACTCACATTTCCACTATATCGCCAGTTCAAATCGTCCTTGGAGATGAGTTCTCCCGTCAGGTCACCTCGCCATCCGAGGGTTTGATCCCGTCTGGTCACAATATTGATATAGCCGCTATTAGCATCGGCCATGTTGGAGCCCACAGGCTGGGTGATGACCTCTATGCGTTCGATGTCCTCAGCGTGCAACGACCAGAGTTTGCGAGGGATCATCTCGCTGCCATAATCCAGCGCCCTTCCGTCGAGCATCCATCTGGCCTGACCCTTTCCAAGGATGTTGACACGGCCTCCTGACAGCGTAACCATCGGCACTCTATTCATCAGTTCCAAAACATTTTGCCCTTGGGCAAAGGGATCGTCAGCAACGACATACAGCAGACGGTCAGAATCATAGCGGATCACAGGAACCACGCCCTTGACGTTCACATTGTGCAGATAGTGGTCAGCCACCTGCATCCGGATGGTACCTACCTGACTGATGGGCATCTGGCGCTCGATGGTCTTGAAGCCCACACAACTGATACGCACCAAGGCGCGCTCAGCACTACAAGGAATCACAAAGTGACCTGCCTCATTGCTCACACCTCCACCTATCAAGGTTGAGTCTTCCGTACTGAACAGTGCGATATTGGCATAGACCACAGGCTGATTATTGTCATCCACAAGCCGTCCCTTCAGTTTCATGCGATCTTTCTGGGTACACTCCACAAAAATCTCCCTTCCTTGTACGACAACCCTCACAGGATAAAAGCCACAGACCTCTCTGACGGCATCAGGCAAGGAGCGACTTTGAGGGATGGTTTTGCTGACGGTGAAATCCTCCAACTCGTCATAGACAAACGTGATGTTATAGCGTTTCGACGAATTGTCGAGAGCGATCAAAGCCTCCGAAAGCGACGTGCCACGAAAAGTGTGCTGCGATCTTGCGGAGAAAGCAGCTGTCAACAGAATCATCATACATAACACTCGCCTCATGTCTATTCCACAATCAGCAGGTCGTCGGCTATCTTTATATTCACCTTTTCAGATTTGTTCAGGCGTTCCACCAAGGCTTGTATGCCTTCTGTCTTGTCCCACTTGACGTAGAAGCGGACGTGACGTGGCGCCTCACTCCGATATTCCGTACCCAATTGATAGAAAGCGGTTACCACCTCCAGAATCTCTTGTAACTCAGCATTCTGGAAAGTCCACACCTTATCATTGGCATCTGGAGTCTCTATTGCTGACGCAGGCTTGACGATTTCAGTCTCCTGTTCTGTTTCTATCGCGTCCTGACGGTTTTGCAACATTCGGATAGCTGCATAGGAGAGTCCTGAAAGCATCATCAGGGCAATGAGGATAGCAGCCATCTTGCGAATATTCACCCTTCGAGAAGGCAGAGAGACTTGGGTACCAGCGTATGCGCTGGCGGCATCACACATCAGACGATAGAAATCTGCACACTCCTTATCGTTGAGCAACTGCTGGAGCTGTTCGTCCGTAAAGCGCTCAGGATGCTCTGTCATTTCGAGCACCTGTGTCAACTTGTCGTTCTGTTCTGCCTTGCTCATTGTTCCTGATCTTTAAAATGTTCGTGCAACTTGGTGATGGCCTGATGGAGATGCTTATAGACCGTCTTCTCACTGATGTTCAGTTTGGCTGCAATCTCCTGATATTTCATGTGCTTGTCAAAACGTAGCAGGAAAACCTGGCTCGTCTGCTCAGACAACTCTGTATCGACAATCCGCCTCAGTTCCGTATAACGCTTTTCTTCGTCCGTCTCTGAGAGATCATCGACGCTGTCAATAGGGATCAGTTTCTCCACGCGCTGTCTGATTTGCTGGTGGGCAATCATGTCCAGGCAGCGGTTGCGGACGGAGGCTGATAGATAACGCTCAACCTTGTCTTCCTCAGGCAAGATGTCAGACTGTATCAGACGGGTAAAGACATCGCTGACGACATCTTTGCCTTCCTCGTCATCATGCAGAAGCCTATTGGCCATCTGACGAAGTCGGACGTAATGTTGTCGAAATAGCTGCTCTATGGCTGCCCGTTTCTGATTCATCTCTATCTATATGACGGTTGAAGCAGTAAAAACCTACCTCTTTTCGTCCTTAATCTCTCTTCACTATTATCTTTCGATTGCAAAGATACGAAAAAATAATCAAATACAAGCCATCATGGCGAGCAAGATGAGTGCTACGAGTAAACCTAATAAAAGTGTGTTTAAAGGTAGAAGATACTCTCAGGCCCCATGTTGAAGAGCAGGTCGAGGATGGAGAGGTTGGGCAGGAAACCGTGTTTCTGCTGATAGACCTGATAATAGGGCTTGGATATAAAGTCTGCATCTGGCTCAGGGTGCTTGGGATTGATCGCAGTACGGTAATCATTTATAAACCCTAAACCTTCAACTTTAAACTCATCAGTATAGGAAACCTTAGGCTGGATATCGATCAATTCGCACATTTTCTCACGGATAGCCTCATTGAAATCAAGCAGGAACGTCCAGTCCTTCTCAAAGAAAGGTCGGATGTCATCCTGATAGTATGGAAAAAAGGGCGACTCACCGTAGGCGCTCTGTAGGGCGTTCCAGTGCAGATGGCGCCAGTTACCGTGATCACTGATGCGGATATCCTTGATGAGTGGCGACGTGCCTCGCTCCACAGGGAAGGTCAGAGCCTGAATACCGTTGGTGGTGGCGATGAGGCAACGGTTACGGTAGGTCTGTTTCTGGAAACTCTCCCACTGCTCTATCTGCACATGTTCGGCCCTATACAGTTTCTGATACCACTGTATAGGGCCGAAATAGGTCGTACTCAGCAGAGCCTCCATGCCCTGCTTACTTGATGTTATCTACGATCTTACCGAGACGGCTCCAGCGCACGCCATTGATACCACGACGGTCTGGATCGCTCGACCACCAGATGAAGATGGGCTTGCCGACGATATGATCCTCAGGCACAAAACCCCAGTAGCGCGAGTCGGCGGAGTTATGGCGGTTGTCGCCCTGCATCCAGTAGTAGTCCATCTTAAAGGTATAGGACTTCGCTTCCTCTCCGTTGATAAAGATCTTTCCGTCGCGAATCTCCAAGTCGTTGGCCTCATAAACCTTGATGGGACGCTCATAAATAGCGATATTATCCAGTGTCAGTTCGATGGATTCGCCCTTTTTCGGAATCCAGATAGGACCGTAGTTGTCGCGCGTCCAATGCTTATTACCATTCAGCGGGTAGATCTCCAGATCGTTGGCCTCCGTATTCAGGGTGATGCTCTCCACAATGTCCTTTCTGGCCTGGAGGGTGGTCACGGCACGCTTGGTCAGCGGCATATAGCCTAAGGTATTCAGACTCGTCAGGTCTTCCATCGAGATACCAAGTTCCTCCATCAGTTCCTCGGGGATGGCCTGCTTCAGTTTGACATGATAGGTGTATTGCACGTTCTCTGGTTCCTTATTGGCCTTACCGTCGAGATAGACGATATGGTCCTTGATCTGGAGCGTCTGTCCAGGCAGACCCACACAGCGCTTCACATAGTTCTCACGACGGTCAGCAGGACGGGTGATGATCTCACCATACTCTCCCTGATTGCGCCATAACTCATTACGACCAGCCTCGTAGATGGTTGCGAAATACTTCAGGCGCTGTTCTGCCGTCAGAGAATCGGGATCAGGACGGTTCGGGTAGATCTGGTAGCCGATGCTGTAGCACATCTGGTAATAATCGTACGCCTGATACTGGGGAGCCGAACAGAGCGTATCACCAGCAGGGAAGTTGAACACCACGATATCGTTCAACTCGATATTTCCCAGACCCTTCACACGACGGTAGTCCCAATGAGGCCAGTCGAAATAGCTCTTGCACTCCACGACGGGAAGCGTGTGCTGCGTGAGTGGCATCGTCAACGGCGTCTGTGGGATACGCGGACCGTAACTCACCTTTGAGACGAAGAGATAGTCGCCCGTCAGTAATGACTTCTCCAAAGAACTCGATGGAATCACGTAGTTCTGGAAGAAGAACTGGTTGATGAAATAGACGGCCACGAGTGCGAACACCAGGGCATCGATCCACGACATGACGAACTTCACGGGTTTCTCGGCCTCTTTCCACCACTGCCATTTGATCTTCTTGGTGATATAGACATCAAAGATGAAAGGTACTACGAGCAGTCCCCACCATGACTTCACCCAATACAGGAAGAGCAGGTAGAGTATCAGCACGACGATGAACTTCGCCCACTGCTTTTTCATATTCAGTTTTTCTTTCTTCTTTACCATTGCTTTTGTTTAATTAGAATTTAAACATATCCGAGATGGTCAACAACCCCTGATGCTCCTTGGTATATTCAGCGGCCAGAACTGCTCCGAGGGCAAAGCCCTTACGCGAGTGGGCATCGTGGGTGATGGTAATGAGATCGGCGTCAGAGTCATAGCGGATGGTATGAATGCCAGGCACCTCACCACGGCGAATATGATCCACGCGCAGGTACTTCTTGTCTGTCGTATCTTCCTTCCAAGCCTCCTTACGGTCGATATTTTCCACGATTTCATCGGCCAGAGTGATGGCCGTACCACTGGGATGGTCGAGTTTATGCACATGGTGCGTCTCTTCCATCTCCACATCGTACTGTGGGAACTGGTTCATGATCTTCGCTAAGTAACGGTTCACAGCCGAGAAGATGGCTACGCCGATAGAGAAGTTCGAAGCCCAGAACAGCGTCTTGCCATCGGCACAGGCCTGACGCACCTCGTCGCCATGATCCTTCATCCATCCCGTCGAGCCGCTAACTACCTTCACGCCCTTGGCCCAGGCCTTCAGATAATTGCCGTATGCCGCCTGGGGAGCCGTGAACTCGATGGCCACATCGGCCGATGCAAACGCCGGAGAATCAAAATCCTCCTGATTATCAATATCAATGATACTTACGATTTCATGACCACGATCACGGGCGATCTGCTCGATCATCTTACCCATCTTGCCGTAGCCGATTAAAGCTATTTTCATATTCAGTGTTGATTAAAACGGTGCAAAGATACCACTTTTTATCAATACAACGCTCAAAATCAACAGAAAATAACTAAAAAGTTTGCGGATATTAAAATAATGTAATACTTTTGCACCCTCAAAAAGAACGATTAGTTAGTCATATCAACCATTAAACAAGAAATGAAGAAATCCATCTTTGATTTGCTGGACCGTAAAGGCACACTCCCCGTGAGTATGTTAACGGCCTACGACTATCATACTGCCCAGACCATTGATGAGGCGGGCATTGATATGATCCTCGTGGGCGACTCCCTTGGCAATGTCATGCTGGGCTATGAGAACACATTGGCCGTCACCGTCGAGGACATGATCCACCATGGCAAGGCCGTCTGCCGGGGTGCCAAACAGGCCTTTGTCGTCATCGACATGCCCTTTATGTCGTACCAGGCATCCGTCGAAGAGGCCGTGCGCAACGCAGGACGTATCATGAAGGAGACCAACTGTCAGGCCGTGAAACTCGAGGGCGGCGTGGAATATGCCGACCGTATCAGGGCCATCGTTCAGGCAGGCATCCCCGTCGTGGCACATATCGGACTCACCCCCCAGTCATTCAATGCACTGGGCGGCTATAAGGTACAGGGCAAATCACTGAAACAGGCCCAGAAACTGTTGGCCGATGCCAAGGCCGTAGAGGAGGCAGGTGCTTTCGCCATCACCCTGGAGTGTGTGCCCGAGGCACTGGCCAAGTTGATCACTGAACAGTCGAATGCCCTGACCATCGGTATCGGTGCAGGAAAATACTGCGACGGACAGGTGCTGGTGTATCAGGATATGCTGGGCTTTACCGATGGCTTCACCCCTAAGTTCGTGAAGAAATATGCCGACCTGCACAGTGTGATGCTGGAGGCCTTCAAACAGTACAAGCAGGAATGCGAAGACCGCACCTTCCCTGAGGATAACCGTACCTACGCGATCAGGGAAGAGGTGTTACAAGAACTTTTTCAACCAGAATTAGCATATTAGAAAGACATGAAGGTAGTTAAGACTGTCAAAGAAGTCAGAGAGATTGTCTCGGGATGGCGGAAAGAAGGCTTGACCGTTGGACTGGTGCCCACCATGGGTTTCCTGCACGAAGGTCATCAGAGTCTTATCCGCAAGTCAGCCAGCCAGAACGACCGTACCGTCGTTTCCGTGTTTGTCAACCCCATCCAGTTTGGTCCCAACGAAGACCTAGAGGCTTATCCGCGCGACCTGAACCGTGATATGAAAGCGGTGGAGGACGCTGGCGGTAATCTGATCTTCAATCCTGAGCCAGAGGAGATGTACCCCGGCCACTTCACCTCGTTTATTGATACGACGGAGACCACCGAACTGCTCTGTGGTGCCGTGCGCCCCGTCCATTTCCGTGGCGTTTGTACGGTGGTAGGCAAACTCTTCAACATCGTCTGTCCCGACCGTGCTTACTTCGGACAGAAGGATGCCCAGCAGTTGGCTACGGTGAAGCGCTTCGTACGCGACCTGAACTTCCCGTTGGAAATCGTGGCCTGTCCTATCGTTCGTGAGGCCGACGGACTGGCCAAGTCGAGCCGTAACACCTATCTGAATCCTGAGGAGCGTCAGGCGGCCCTCATCCTCTCGCAGAGTCTGAAGAAAGGCAAGACCGCCATTGATAACGGTGAGCGCGACGCCCAGAAGGTGATCAGTATCATCCGCGAAAACCTTGAGACAGAGCCACTGGCCCGTATCGATTACGTGGAAGTGGTGGATTTTGAGAACATCCAGCGCACACCCCGCATTGAGGGTGAGACCCTCGTGGCTATCGCCGTCTATATCGGTAAGACCCGACTCATCGACAATTTCATCGTTAATATATAAAGAGGAATGAACATCACACTGCTGAAAGCCAAGATCCACCGTGCCGTGGTGACACAGGCCGACCTCGACTATGTGGGCAGTATCACCATCGACTCAGGACTGCTGCGCGAGGCTGGCATTCTGGAGTACGAGAAAGTGGAGATCGCCGATATCGACAACGGTAATCGCTTCGAGACCTACGCCATTGCTGGCGAGGAGGGTTCTGGCGTCATCTGTCTGAACGGTGCTGCCGCCAAGTGCGTCAACGTGGGCGACAAGATCATCATCATGGCCTATGCCTCGATGACTCCTTGGGAAGCCCAGTCGCACAAGCCCACCGTACTCTTCGTCGATGAGCACAACCAGATCATCCGCAAGGCCAATTACGAGAAGCACGGCCTGCTCAAAGAACAATAAATCCGCCTATGCTGACAGGAAAGACCATCGTACTGGGCGTGACAGGCAGTATCGCCGCCTATAAGATTGCTAACCTCGCTTCGATGCTGGTGAAGTTGAATGCCGACGTGCATGTGATCATGACCCAGAACGCCACCCACTTCATCACGCCGATGACGTTTGAGACGCTCACGAACAACAAGTGCATCGTCGATACCTTCGACCGTAACTTCAACTTCGACGTGAAGCACGTGTCGCTCGCCAAACGGGGTGACCTCTTCCTCGTAGCCCCCTGCACCGCCAATGTCATCGGTAAGGTGGCAGGAGGTATCTGCGACGACATGCTCACTACGACGATCATGGCCACAAAGGCCCCTGTGCTTTTCTCGCCAGCCATGAATACAGGCATGTGGGAGAACCCCATCCTGCAGGATAATATCCAGAAACTGAAGCACTACGGATATCATATTATAGAGCCCGTTGAGGGCCGTCTGGCCTGTGGCGATATCGGCAGCGGCAAAATGCCCTCAGAAGAGGTGCTCCTTGAGCATATCCTCCTCCATCTGGCCAAGGATAAGGACCTGAAAGGCAGGAAGATTCTCGTCACCGCTGGACCGACACAGGAGGCCATCGACCCTGTGCGCTTTATCACCAACCACTCCTCTGGCAAGATGGGCTACGCAATCGCAAAGATGGCCGTACTCCGTGGCGCAGAGGTGACGCTGGTGTCCGGTCCCGTCAGTCTCCAGCCCTTTGCAGGCATTGAGGTTGTACCTGTTGTCAGTGCCGCCGATATGTTCGAGGCTGTTACCTCTCGGAGTGCCAAATACGATATGATTATCATGTGCAGTGCGGTGGCCGACTATACGCCAGCCAACTACTCGAACCAGAAAGTGAAGAAACAGGACGGAGACCTTTCTATCGCCCTGACACGCACCAACGATATTTTAGCCTGGTTGGGAGAGCATAAGAAGAAAGGACAGATTCTCGTCGGATTCTCGATGGAAACGGAACATTTGATTGAAAATTCCCGCGAGAAACTGGCCAAGAAACAGGCTGACATCATCTGTGCCAACTCTATCTTTGGCAATCAGACGGGCTTCGCCGTAGATACGAATCAGGTAACACTCATCACACAGGCAGGTGTCGTGGAACTCCCCCTCTGCTCAAAGGAAGAAACGGCCAATCTGATTCTCGACCACATCAATAGTCTCTAAGATGCACATCCTGACAGATATCGGCAATTCCACCATCGTTACGGCCATCGCCGATAGCGTGGGCCACATCACTAACACCTGGCGTTTCAAGACACGGAAGGAAGAGACCTTCAGTTTCTTCCGCTATGAACTGCGACAGGGACTGCGGAAATACGGTCTGGAGCCGAAGGATATCGAGACAGTGACCATATCGTCGGTAGTTCCCGAGGTAAACGATGACATCATCCTCGCCATTACGGATCTGACGGGTATTATTCCTCATTTCTTCGGCCTTGAAGATGCGCAGCGGTTTCTCACCATCGATATCGAGTCACCGTCGCAGTTGGGTAAGGACCGTCTCGCCGATGCCGTAGGTGCCGTGACCTGTTACGGAGCCCCTGCCATCGTCATCGACTTCGGTACCGCCACGACCATTGGCGTCATCAACGAAGACAAGACATACTTGGGCGGTCTGATCATCCCTGGGGTAAAGACTTCCGTGAATGCGCTCAGCCAGCGCGCTTCCCAGTTGCCCGCCATCACCATCGAGAAACCGCGCCATTTCATCGGTCGTAACACCCTGGAGTGTATGCAGAGCGGCATCCTCAATGGCACTGCCGCGATGATCGATGGTCTGATCGACAAACTCCTGCCATCTTTCACCCAACCAGCCCATCTCATCGCCACTGGTGGCATGGCCAAGAGCATCATCCCCCACTGCCAGCACCAGATCACGAAAGACGACTATCTGTTGTTCAAAGGACTATTTAACGCAACACATTAAGACATGCGCATTGTTTTCATCGGCTCTGGCAACCTCGCCACACATCTCTCCCTCGCCTTGAAGGCCACTGGCGAAGATATCGTACAAGTGTATAGCCGTACGGAGGAACATGCCAAGGAACTGGCAGAAAAACTGGGCTGTACCTACACGTTTCGTGCCGATGAAATCGACGGAAATGCAGACATCTATATTTTCTCCGTCAAGGACGATGCCATCAGCGAGATAGCCGCTTCTGTCTGCAAAAGCACTTCCAATGCCGTCTTCATCCATACCGCGGGTAGTGTACCGATGGATGTTTTCAAGGGCTATGTCCAGCACTATGGCGTGCTCTACCCCATGCAAACCTTTTCAAAGGCACGTCACGTTGAGTTCCGCCTGATACCTTGTTTTATAGAGGGCTCCGACGAACAGGCCCTCAACCTGATACGTCACTTAGCGGAAAGCATATCCGACCAAGTGGTGCTGGCCAACTCTGAGAAGCGCCGCAAACTCCATCTCGCCGCCGTGCTGGCCTGCAACCTCACGAACCACTGTTACCGTCTCGCCGAGCGCGTGCTTCAGGAAGAGCAGATCGACTTCCGTCTCTACCTGCCGCTCATCGATGAAACCGCGAAAAAAGTCTCAGAGATGTCGCCCCGTGATGCCCAGACAGGTCCGATGGTGCGCTATGATGTCAACGTCATGAACCGCCAACTAGAACTCCTCCCTGACGAGCGTACCCGTCAGATCTATCGTCTCATGGCCGAGAGTATCCACGAGGATGCCAAATAAATTTTTTCGCATTTTTCTTTTTTGTTTCAGATATTTTGTTTATCTTTGCGACGTATTACGTTTTAACTAAAAAGTAACAATTATGAAAAAACTATTCCTAATGATGGTCATGACTGCCATGAGCAGTATGGCGTTTGCCTATGACTTCCCCGTGGATG
>JAFYPG010000074.1 GCA_017547605.1 Prevotella sp. | reverse complement strand
CTTGGCGTAGAGGGCTACGATCGTCTCGTACTTCTCCTGTTTGCCGGAAGTCTGCTTCGGCTCCTCAACCTGCTTACCATACTCGTAAACCTGCTCGAAGGTCAGTTTGCCATCCTCGAAGTCCTTACCGATACCGCTGTCGAATGAGGCATAACGAGCCTTCTTCATAGCGGGCAACTCAGAGTTCTCAAGAATATCGGCAGCGTTCATCAGAGCACGGGCCATAGCATCCATACCGCTGATGTGAGCGATGAAGAGGTCCTCGAGATCGGTAGAGTTACGACGGATCTTAGCATCGAAGTTCGTACCGCCATTGCCAAGACCACCGTTGCGGATGATCTCGAGCATAGCCTGAGTCAGTTCGAAGTTGTCGATGGGGAACTGGTCGGTATCCCAGCCGTTCTGAGCGTCACCTCGGTTAGCATCGATAGAGCCCAGCATACCAGCGTCAACAGCACAAGCCAGCTCGTGCTCGAAGGTATGACCAGCGAGTGTAGCGTGGTTCACCTCGATGTTCACCTTGAAGTCCTTATCCAAACCATGAGCCTTCAGGAACCCGGTAACGGTCTCAGTATCAACATCATACTGGTGCTTAGAAGGCTCCATCGGCTTCGGCTCGATGAGGAACGTGCCCTTGAAGCCCTTGCTGCGGGCATAGTCGCGAGCCATGGTCAGCATGGTAGCCATGTGTTCCTTCTCACGCTTCTGGTCTGTGTTCAGCAGGCTCATGTAGCCCTCGCGTCCACCCCAGAACACGTAGTTGGTTCCACCGAGTTTGATGGTTGCGTCGATAGAATTCTTGATCTGAACGATAGCACGGGCAACAACGTCGAAGTCGGGGTTGGTAGAAGCACCATTAGCATAGCGCTTGTTACCAAAGACATTGGCGGTACCCCAGAGCAACTTGATATTGGGGAACTGCTTCATCTTCTCCTGAGCATAGTCGGTGATAGCCTTCATGCGAGCCTCATACTCTGCGATGGTGCTGGCCTCCTCAACGAGGTCTACATCGTGGAAGCAGAAGTATTCGATGCCCAGCTTATCCATGATCTCGAAGCCAGCATCCATCTTATCTTTAGCACGCTGAACGGGGTCAGCAGCCTTATCCCACTCGTAACTGCGGGTCTGTCCACCGAACTGGTCAGCACTTGCGCCACCCAGTGTGTGCCACCAGGCCATAGCGAACTTCAGCCAGTCCTTCATCTTCTTTCCCATCACGACTTTCTCGGGCTCGTAATAGTGGAAAGCCATCACATTCTTACTGTCTTTTCCCTCGAAGGGGATCTTGCCTGTAAAGGCGAAATACTCTTTTGCCATAAAATCCTTAATGTTTATTGTTTAATTTTAAATATTAGCCTTTAATGTCTCTTTCCAAGCAGCATAGGCAGCAAGGTATTCTGCGCGATGAAGGGCATCTGGCTCAATCACCTGCAATTTGTCTAGTGTTGCAAAGGCCTCATCCGCATTCTTGTAGATGCCTGCACCGATACCAGCGCCCTTGGCTGCACCTACAGAACCATCAGTATCATAGAGTTCGATGGTTGCACCACTCACTCCTGCCAGAGTATCGCGGAATAGTGGACTCAAGAACATATTGGCCTTACCAGCATGGATCTTCTGAATGTCCATACCCATCTGCTGCATGATCTCCATGCCATAGCAGAACGAGAAGACGATACCCTCCTGAGCAGCACGAACCAGATGAGCCTTGTTGTGCTTATTGAAGTTCAGGCCATTGATTGAGCAGCCGATCTCCTTATTCTCCAATACACGCTCTGCACCATTACCAAACGGGATCACAGTGACGCCCTCACTGCCAATGGGCACTGTAGCTGCCAAATCATTCATCTCAGCATAGCCAATCTCCGGTGTGATGTTTCGATGCGTCCATGCATTCAGGATACCAGTTCCATTGATGCACAGCAGCACACCCAGGCGAGTCTGGTTTGCTGTATGGTTCACATGGGCGAAGGTATTCACACGGCTCTGCTTGTCGTAGTTCACCTCACCAAGCACACCATAAACCACACCCGAGGTTCCTGCAGTAGCAGCGATCTCACCTGGATTCAATACATTCAGCGACAAGGCATTGTTCGGTTGGTCTCCACCACGATAAGTAATCGGTGTACCGGCTTTCAAGCCTAATTCTTCTGCAGCCTCAGCACTGACCACGCTCTGTTCAGCAAATGTCGGAACGATATCAGCAATCAGGGAACTGTCAAAACCATAGTACTTCATCAGGAAGTCAGCAACCTGATTATTCTTGAAGTCCCAGAACATTCCTTCGGACAAGCCACTGACTGTTGTATTAGCCACACCACTCAGTCGCATAGCGATATAATCACCAGGTAACATCACCTTATATATATTATTATATAGGTCAGGCTCATTTTCCTTTACCCATGCCAGTTTGGCTGCCGTAAAATTACCGGGGGAATTCAGAAGATGACTCAGACACTGATCGGCCCCGAGGTCTTTGAATGCTTTTTCACCATAAGGAACGGCACGGGAGTCACACCAAATGATAGAAGGGCGAAGCGCCTTCAGGTTTTTATCTACACAGACCAATCCATGCATTTGATAAGAAATACCGATGGCCTTGATTTCATCACCTGTCGCACCAGCCTCAACCATGATTTTCTTCAAGCTCAGTTTGGCATTATCCCACCACATCTGGGGATCCTGCTCGGCCCATCCAGCTTTCACTGCTGTAATGGGGGCTTCCTTTTCAGGATAGAAAGCTGTTGCTACACACTTGCCACTGTCGGCGTTAACCAATGATGCTTTCACTGAAGAGCTACCAACATCAAAACCTAAAAGATATCTGTTTGCCATATTAATAATGAAAATCTTGTTTTTATTACACTTTTCACGCAAATTTCCCCTTTTTTTTTCAAACAACCAACATTTTTTCGAAAAAAAGTGATTTTTTTACAATATTTTGTGTTCAATTAAAATATTTTGTTTACCTTTGCACGTCAGAATAGTACTGTTACCGAATTAATTAATTTCATATATGAAGAAGAAAATACTAATACTTGACGACAAAGAGACCATTGCAAAGGTGCTCTCTATCTACCTGATGAGTGACTATGACGTGCAATGGTTACCTGACGGCTTACAAGGCGTCAAATGGCTTCAGGCGGGCAACACACCGGACCTGATAATCTCCGACATCCGTATGCCGGGCATGAGAGGTGATGACTTTCTGGAGTGGATCAAGCAGAACGAGTTGTTTAAGCATATCCCTGTGATTATGCTGTCCAGCGAAGACTCCACCAGTGAGCGTATCCGTCTGCTGGAGATTGGTGCCGAAGACTACATTGTCAAGCCTTTCAATCCAATGGAGTTAAAAATCCGAGTAAAGAAGATTATTCCCTGATTAGGTTGATGATATAACATGATAGGTGTAGTATATCTTGGCAACAACCCGGAAAGTAAGGAACGGCTGAAATACATACCTGGCCGCTTGGTACAGTATGCCTCCACCTACAAGGAGGCCGCATCAGCTTGCGCCCCCCACGTCCGCAATGAGCATTTTATTCTCTTCTACGAGCAGAATGTTCAGGCTGAGGATATTACGGCTATCACCTACCTGAAAAAGAAATGCAAGAACATCTACATCATCCTGCTCACCCATCAACTGACATTGGATGACAGGAAGATGTATCAGAAGTGTGGTATCAATGACACCATTGATGTTAACGCTTCCATCACAGAACTCAATAAGAAGATACAGTTCATTTCCGACCGCGAAGGGATGATGTTTGACGACGCTCCTTCCAAGCACCGTATCCTGCGGTTCAAGATCCCTCTTTGGAAGAGGCTTTTTGACATATTCTTTTCTGCATTGGCTATTATTATCCTCTCACCTGTCTTTATTATCACAGCGATTGCCATCAGGCTCGAGAGTAAAGGACCGGTTATCTTCAAGTCAAAACGAGTAGGCACCAACTATACTGTCTTCGATTTCCTGAAATTCCGTTCCATGTATGCAGATGCCGAGCAGCGTCTGAAAGAGGTTGCCAAGGAAGCCGGCAACCAATATGCAGAAAAGGAGGATCAGGAAGAGAGTGACCACCAAAGCGTCATTACTGCTCCTCTTGGTGAAGAAGCAGAGATGATGATGATGGACATGGGGATGGAGTCAGACATGATGATCAGCGACGAAGAAGTGATGCTGGTGGGCGACGACTTTGTGGTGGCAGAGAGTGACTTCGCCAAAGAAAAGAAAGAAGAGATTGAGAGCGCCTTTGTAAAGATCGAGAACGATCCACGCATCACGAAAGTGGGTAAGTTCATCCGAAAATACAGCATTGACGAGCTACCGCAGCTCTTCAACATATTAAAAGGCGATATGTCCATTGTAGGCAATCGTCCCTTACCTCTTTATGAGGCAGAGAAACTCACCGTAGATTCCAGCATTGACCGTTTCATGGCGCCAGCGGGCCTTACTGGTCTGTGGCAAGTCGAGGAGCGCGGCAAGGGTGGCATGATGTCAGCCGAAGAACGCAAGCAACTGGATATCACCTACGGACAGACCTATAATTTCATGTTGGATATGAAAATCATCTTCCGTACCCTGACAGCATTCATCCAAAAAGACAACGTATAAGATAATATCAAATAATCGCAATGAATAAGTTTAAAAGACTACTGTTTATTGTAGCAACCGCAGGAATCAGCACCACTGCCCTCGCCCAGTTCGACGAGAGTGGTATTGCTGCGGGATTCTTTGACTCCAGTAAGGACAAGGACATCAATTTCTCGGAGTTCCATCTTCCACCACTGTCAATCTTGTTTGAGAATGCCAAGGCAAATCCTCAGATTATGTCATTGGAGAAGGCCAGGCAATTAGCCGTAGCCGAGGTTGCTAAGCAGAAAAGGCACATTTTCTCGTATGTTCATGGCCATGCCAGTTATAGTTATGGTATGACGGACATGTGGGGAAATAACAGTTCCACCTACAACCAGACCATTTATCAATTCCAAGGATCTGAGCAGAGTTATTGGAATGTGGGTGTAAACTTGGCTGTTCCTTTGGAGGACATCCTGGATTTATCCGCCGCTGTCAAACGTAAGAAGTTGGAGGTTGATCAGGCTGTGATTGCCAAGGATATTGCATATGACCAATTAAAGTTACAGATCGCATCTCTCTACGTAAAAATCACGAATAACCTGGTTACCCTGAAGACACTGGGTGAGGCTGCTGCTGCCTATCAGGGTGCAGGTGCATTGAACCGAGAAGATTTTGAAAATGGTAATATGAATATTGAGGAATATGCATACGTAAAGATGCATGAAAGTGGTCAGGTCTCAAGTTATCAGAGCCTTCAGACAACCATTACTACAGATATCATCACATTGGAGATTCTGACCCATACCCCCATTATCACGAACTCTACAACAGAAATTACACTTGATACCACTATCAACAAATCCGAAAAGGAAATTGCCAAAGAGAATAAAGAGGTTGAGAAGCGTATAAAGAAAGCCGTTGCAGAAGACGAGAAGAAAACAAAGGCCTTAGAGAAAGCAGAAAAGAAAGCCGAAAAAGCCGCTGCCAAGGCTGCGAAGAATACCAAATAGTCATTTAAAATAAAATAGAGCTATGGATTTATTTAGATATATAGTAAGGTTCCTTTATAAGATCCGTTGGTATCTCATCATTTTGCCACTTATCGCTTTAGTGGTGGCTTGGTTTATGACCCGTAACATGCCTCGTATATATGACGCAAACACGACCATTTATACAGGAATGATTACAGCCTATAATATTGAAGGCGGATCTGGAGTAGCAGGTGGTCAGTCGCAAACAAACATGACTAACTTGATGTTGTTGATAACAACAGACGTCACTATCCATGAGGTTTCCTTGCGTCTGTTTGCGCGTTGTATGATGTATGGTAATGTGAATAAAGATAACAACTATATCTCTGCAGAGCATTTCCGTCAGCTTAACAACAGCGTACCTGCAGACGTCAAGGCACTGATTAACCATAACAGCGAGAATGCGACATATGCTAATCTGAAGGCTTACGAACGCCCTGCGCAAGATAATTACATCTTCGGATTAGTAAACTACCACCAATGGTTTGGAATTAACAGTATTACAAGTCGCCTGAAGGTACTTCAAATGAGAAACAGTGATATTATTGACATTGCTTACTCTTCAAATGATGCCGGTATTACATATAATACGCTAGACATTCTCAACGAAGTATTTGCCCGTCAATATGCCCAGTTGCGGTATGGTGAAACTAACAACGTCATTAAATTCTTTGAACGTGAAGTAGCTCGTCTCTATCGTATTTTGACAGGAGCAGAAGATGACCTGATTCGTTACAATGTTGAGAAGCGTATCATCAATTATGGTGAGCAGACGAAGATGGTGGCAGGTATGGACGCTGGTCAACAGCAATCAGATAATGAATTGTTGAAAAACCAAGCCACGACACGTGCCTTGATGGATTATTTGGAGCGTCAGTTAGGCGACCGTGCCAAGATTATCAGAGCAAACAAGGATTTTACCAATCAAGTCACTGATATCTCACGTATCCAGTCACGTATTTCCAACCTCCGACTGATGAACAGTGAAGGCGGTGGTAGTGGCATCGAATCTCAATTGGAATTGGCAAAGGCAGAAAAAATGCTACAAGATGCCCAGGACAATGTACGTGGACTGGTAAAAGACATTGAGGCAGGTACTTATAGTACAGAAACCGGTGTCAAGGCCAATGATATGATTAGCCGTTGGTTGGAGCAAGTTCTTCTGTTAGAGAAGACAAAGGCCGAGTTAGGTGCATAAGACATCATGCGCGAGAAACTGGACAAACAGATTCTCTACTATGCTCCTATTGGTGCAACCATAGCCAGAAAAGACCGTCACATCAGTTTCATTGAAGGCAACTACATGGAGATGTTAAAGGCACTGAACGCTGCCCGACTCCGCCAGAAGAATCTGCAGATGACTACAGCCACTCTCCGTGTGCTGAATCCTCCTATGTTCCCGATGAATGCCCAGCCGACTAATCG
>JAFYPG010000073.1 GCA_017547605.1 Prevotella sp. | reverse complement strand
TTCACGCCTGCAGCATCGGCGGCGGGATCGGGACGGTCGAGAGCCAGGTGGAAGTGGAAGTTCTTGAACTCCTTCTCCAAGCCCAGGAAGTCGTCGAGATAGAACACCTCGTTGAGGGCGCGGGCACCATAGAAGTAGTGCATCTCGCGATCGGTAGTGTGCAGCGTCTTGGTCATGTGCATGATCTGAGCGCGCAGCGGAGCCATACCGGCACCACCACCAACCCAGATCATCTCCTTCTTCGAGTCGAAGTGCGGGTGGAAGTCGCCGAACGGACCACTCATGATCACCTTGTCGCCTGGCTTCAGGGAGAAGATATACGATGAAGCGATACCAGGGTTGACATCCATGAAGCCTGAACGATCTGGCTTGAACGGCGGCGTAGCGATACGGACCGTCAGCATGAAGACATCGCCCTCAGCGGGATAGTTGGCCATCGAGTAGGCACGGATGGTGTCCTCGGGGTTCTTACACTTCAGCGGGAACAGACCGAACTTCTCCCAAGAAGGCAGATACTCGTCGCCAATGAGGCTCTTGTCGAAGTCCTTATCGTAGTCGATACAATCGAACTTAGGTATCTTGATCTGGGCGTAAGAGCCAGGCAGGAAGTCCATGTGCTCGCCAGCGGGCAACTGTACCTTGAACTCCTTGATGAACGTAGCCACGTTTTTGTTGGAGATAACGGTACACTCATACTCCTTGACGCCGAGGATCGACTCATCGACATGGATTTTCAGGTCGCCCTTCACCTTGCACTGGCAACCGAGACGCCAGTGGTCCTTGATCTGCTTACGGGTGAAGTGAGGCTTCTCGGAGTCGAGGATCTCGCCCCCACCCTCCAATACCTGTACCTTACACTGTCCGCAAGAGGCCTTACCACCGCAGGCAGAGGGCAGGAAGATGCCGTTCTGGTTGAGTGTGGCCATCAGGTTGTTACCCTGGGCCACGGAGAGCACCTTATCGCCATTTACTGTAATATTCACGTTGCCGCTGGGGCTCAGATATTTCTTCGCCACCAACAGAATAATCACCAGCAAGATGATTACCAGCAGAAATACTGCTATACTATATGCTATAAACTGAGCCATATTTCTTAATTCTTAATTCTTAACTCTTAATTATTATATGTTCAGTCCAGAGAAACACATCATCGCCATGGCCATGAGACCGACGGTGATAAACACAATGCCAAGGCCCTGCAGGGGCTTGGGAACATCCGAATACTGCATCTTCTCGCGGATGGCGCCCATAGCCACGATAGCCAGCGTCCAACCTAATCCGGAACCGAAGCCATAGACCATGGCATCCCAGATCGAGGTGATGGCCTGTGAGTTGGTGGGCTCCATGAGGATACGCTGCTGCATGAACAACGAGGCACCCATGATGGCGCAGTTCACAGCGATCAGCGGCAGGAAGATACCTAGCGCTGCGTAGAGCGAGGGCGAGTACTTCTCGACCGTCATCTCCACCAACTGCACCATACCTGCGATGACAGCGATAAAGAGGATAAACGACAGGTAACTGAGATCGACACCCTCAGCGAGGCAGTCGGGACCCAGCACCTTGGTCTGCAACAGATAGTTGACGGGGACGGTCACCGTGAGCACGAAGGTCACAGCCATACCGAGACCCAAAGAGGTCTTCACCGTCTTCGACACAGCAAGGTAGGAACACATGCCGAGGAAGAAGGCGAAAATCATATTGTCCACAAAGATGGACCTGAACAGTAATGATATTGCGTGTTCCATAACTTACTTCTCCTTATAAAAATATGCACGATGTACCCAAATCACACAACCCACGAGAATCAGAGCCATGGCAGGCATCGTCATCATACCGTTGTTGACATAGCCGAAGTCATAGACGCTGTCGGGGATAATCTGGAAACCCAGCAGCGAACCACGTCCGAGCAGTTCACGGACGGCACCCACGATGACCAGGATCATGGCATAGCCGAGACCGTTGCCCACACCGTCGAGGAACGAGGGCCAGGGCTTGTTCTGCATGGCGAAGGCCTCGAGACGGCCCATCAGGATACAGTTGGTGATGATCAGACCGACATACACAGAGAGCTGAACGCTGACGTCGTA
Organism: Prevotella sp.; assembly: GCA_017547605.1. Lineage (GTDB taxonomy): Bacteria > Bacteroidota > Bacteroidia > Bacteroidales > Bacteroidaceae > Prevotella. The sequence continues at coordinate 9,213 of JAFYPG010000073.1, read as the reverse complement.
GGCGAAAGCCTTCAGGATCTGAGACACGATCGTTACGAGAGCAGCCACAACGACCAACTGCACCACGATACGGATGCGGTTGGGGATGGTGTTGCGGATCACGGAGATGATCACATTCGCGAAGGCGGTGATCACCGTTACGGCGAGACCCATCACAATGGCAGGCTTCAGCTGCGAGGTGACGGCCAAGGCCGAGCAGATACCCAATACCTGTCCGAGGATCGGGTGGTCGAGGTTCAACGGATTCGTGAAGACCTCTTTATTTTGTTTACTGAACAATGCCATAGTCTATTCCTCCTCTGCTTTAGGTTCAACGGCTGTGGAATCAGCAGGAGCGGTGCACATCATCTTAATAAAGAGTTCGACGGCATTCTTTCTAGCATCCTTCAATCCAGCCTGTATCATATCATTCACACCATTAGAGGTCAGGGTGGCACCTGTGACACAGTCAACCTGTGTCGTGGGGTCCTTCACGTCCTTCACGACAGCGAGGGCCACATCCTGTGTACCATCGACGAAGACTTTCTTACCGATGAACTTCTCCTGCCAGGCCTGAGAGTCCTTGATCTCTGCACCCAGACCGGCCGTCTCACTCTCATGGTTGAAGTAAGCGCCATAGACGGTGGGCGTCTCATCGCCATGGATGGAGATGTAACCGCTAATACCGCCCCAGAGGCCCATACCCTTCATAGAGACCACGAGAACATCCTCGCCATTGATATCGCAGAGGTAGTACTTCTGACCGTTTTTCTCACCCTCTTCCTTCACCACCTCAGCGTACTTGGCCTCGGCCTCAGAGCCGTCCAGGTCGCGGATGTTGAGCGAATAGAGGATCTGCTTCTTCACATCGAGGGCCACGTTAGCATCCTGCATCGGCTTCAGCGCCTGATAGACGAAAGCCAACAGGAAGGCCACGATGATCACGAGTATCGCACTATATATGATAATGTACGAATTGCTGTTTGTATTCAGTTTCATTTGGTACCTCCTCTCTTTGCACGTTTCGAAATGTTACGGGCCACCACGAAGTGGTCGATCGTGGGAGCAAACATATTACCAAAGAAGATGGCGAGCATCATACCCTCGGGATAGCCGGCATTCATCACACGGATGATGATGGCCATCGCTCCGATGAGGAAGCCATAGATAAACTGTCCTGTGGTAGTACGACAAGAGGTGACAGGGTCGGTAGCCATGAACACAGCACCGAAGGCGAAGCCACCCAACAGGAAGTGATGCCACCAGATCATCGACTGACCAGTCTGCTCGAAGAGGATAGCCAGCAAGGCACCACCCACGAAGACTGAGAGCATCGTACGCCAAGAGGCGATACCCGTCCACAGCAGGATGATGGCACCGATGGCAATGGCGTAGAGCGAGGTCTCACCGATAGAACCCGGGATAAAACCGCAGATCATGTCGCAGATAGAGGTCTGGGGGTCGATACCCTGTGCCATCTGTCCAAGTGGTGTGGCTGCAGTGAATGTGTCGGGCAGGTCGTTACCGAGTCCGAAGATCGAGTTCTGAGCCACCCACACCTGATCGCCCGTCATCTTAGAGGGATAGGCGAAGAACAGGAACATACGGGCAGCCACGGCGGGGTTGAAGATGTTCATACCCGTACCACCGAAGATCTCCTTACAGAAAATCACGGAGAAGGCACATGCCAGGGCGAGCATCCACAGCGGACAGCCGATGGGGATGATCAGCGGGATGATGATACCCGAGACGAGGTAACCCTCCTGGATCTCCTCACCCTTCCACTGTGCCCAGGCAAACTCGATGCCCAGACCGACGATATAAGAAACGAGAATCTTCGGCAGAACAGCCAGGAAACCATAGAAGAAGATCTCCCAGAAGCCAGCGCTTGCCAGTGTACCGGCTGCAGCGTAGTTCTGATAGCCGATATTATACATACCAAACAGCATGGCAGGCATCAGGGCGATGACCACCATACTCATAATGCGCTTCGAGTCGATGGCGTCGTGAATGTTCACGCCACCAGCCTTTGCCGTGTCATTGGGCACGTAAAGGAAGGTCTCAAAGCCGTCGAACACCGAACGGAAGGCATGCAACTTGCCACCCTCCTCGAAGTTCGGCTTTACCTTATTGAGAAAATTTCTTAATGCGCTCATAGTCCTTATGCGTTTTCTTTACGTAAAATGTTCAGTCCTTCACGCACGATGCGCTGTAATTCCAGTTTCGACGAATCGACGAACTCTGCCAGGGCAAAGTCCTCAGGACTAACCTCATAGATACCCAGGGCCTCCTGACGATCGATATCGCCAGAGATGATGGCCTTGATGAGGTATTCACCGTAGATATCCATCGGCAGTACCTTGTCGTACTCACCACTCATGATCATGTGACGCTCACCACCCTTCACACGGGCATCGAGCGCATACTTCTTCTTGCCACAGAGCCAGGAGAAGTAACTGCGGTTGACAGAGAACTGCTTGAAACGAGGCAGGATCCATCCCAGCATCTCGTCGGCATCGTTACCCTCGGGGATCACGGTGATCTCAGAGGTATGGGCACCGAGGAAGCCTTCCTTCGTGGTGGGCTTGCCCGTCAGTACGTTACCATTGATGATGCGGACGCTCTTTGAGGCGTCGTAACTGTTGGAGAGCAGCGTAGAGAGTTCCTCACCTACCAACATATCCACGTAGGCAGGACTGGTGATTTCACTACCGCAGAGGGCTACGGTACGCTTCAGATCGACCTTGCCCGTGTTGAACAGACGGCCAATGAAGAGCACCACCGTAGGATCACCGATGGTCCATACCACCTCACCCTTGTTCACCGGGTCGATGTGGTTCACCTGAACACCCACGTTACCTGCAGGACACTTACCGTCGAAGACCGTCACCTCGGCATCCTTCATGCCTTCAAGTTTAGAGCCTACGCCTACACCGAGGTAGGTCTTGGCAATCTTCGAGAGGGCTGAGAGACCTGTCTGGAAATCGGCCTCCTGCCCCTGCACCTCGTACTCGAAGTCGGCTGCCAAGGGCTTGTCCCTGAGGGCAGAAACGAAAATCGCCTTAGGCTGGGCACCCGGATTGGTGGATACAGCATAAGGCAACTGGTTGATGTAACCAAAGATTCCTGCTTCCAATAAGGCGTTAACGACTTGCTCGCCTGACAGCGTGCTGACATCCTTCTTGCCGAAGTCCTTGAACTCCTGCTGGGCATCAGCATCGACCTTTACGCAGAGCACCTTTCTCCGTTCACCCCGTACCACGGCACTCACCGTACCGCTGACTGGCGAGGCAAACTTCACTTCGGGATACTGTTTGTTGACAAACAAGGCATCCCCGGCCTTGACCTTGTCGCCTTCCTTGACCACGACCTTCGGAGTGACTCCCTCGAAATCATCAGGCACCAGTGCATACTGGCCGTTAGATTTCAGTTGGATTTTCTTCTCCTCAGCCTTGCCCTGAAGGTTAATGTCCAAGCCTTTGCGTAACTTAATTACATTTGCCATTTATATCAAGTTTGATTGAATAGTCGCACAGAGCGGGGCAAAATTACTAAAAAAACGGCAGACAAAGAACAAAAATATAAAAAAATTGCCGAAATACCGATAAATTGTTGTATTTTTGCGCTCGTGAAGATACTCAAAAGGATTATCAGCGTTGTCATCTGGACTGTGATAGCCCTCAATCTGTTATCTGCAGGCATACTCCGTCTGCCAGGCGTGCAGCAGTTTGTCGGAGAAAAGGTTGCAGCCATGCTCGAAGAGCAACTGGGCACCAAGGTCGCCGTAGGACAGATAGACATCGGGCTACTGAGCCGGATCATCATTGACGATGTACTCATATACGACCAACAACAGAAGGAGATGCTCCGCGTATCCCGTCTGTCTGTCAAGATCGACTATATGCCGTTGGTGGAAGGCAAGATTCATATCTCGTCGGCACAGTTGTTTGGCGCCCATGCCCAACTCTATCGCAAGGACAGTCTGACGTCCCCGAACTTCCAGTTTGTCATTGACTCTTTAGCCTCGAAAGACACCACCAACCAGACACCGCTCGACCTGCGTATCAACACCTTCATCATCCGAAACTCCAGTGTCAGGTATGACCAGCATGACATCGCCTCGTCAGAGGGACTGTTCAACCCTGCCCATCTGAAGGTTTCCGGTATCAGTGGCCATATCAACCTGAAGGCACTCACTGACGACTCGCTGAACATCAATATCAAGCGTCTGGGATTCAATGAACAGTCAGGACTGGCGGTAAATCGTCTGACATTCCATCTGACTGCTGGCAGACGGAATGCCATGCTCGAGAACTTCCTGCTGCAGATGCCGAGTTCCGACCTACGGATTGATACGCTGACAGCCAACTACCTGCTTAACGACAAAGGACTTGTACCTGGCTCGCTCACCTTCTCAGGAGGAATCAGAGAAACAAACATAACCCCGTCAGACCTAAGGTGTTTCGAACCATCGCTCAAGAATTTCCAAAGACCCATTTCCTTGACGACTCAAGTCAATGGCACAGACCAGCATATCCATGTCCCAGAGTTGGAGATCTCCACCTCAGAGAAGGATATCGATATCAATGTGAACGGATGGATAGAGCACTGGGACACGCAACCTGCGTGGCACTTACAGGTGAATCAGATTGCCCTATCTGAAGCCAGCAAGGACTTCCTCAACAAAATCATCAACCTGCCTTCTGACTTCACACGTATCGGCCATCTGCAGTTAAGCGGCTTTTTTGACAGGGATCGTCAGGGAGATGTCACACTGAAAGCCCTTCTCCAATCCGGAGCAGGCGACATCAATGTGGAGATGGCTATGGATGCTGCCAGACAGTTTAATGGCACCATAGGAACCCAAGACCTGAACCTGAAACAGATATTGGCCAATGACCAGTTGGGACAAGTGACCACACTCCTGACTCTTCAGGGCCAGTGGCCCCAGCATCAGAAGCCAACAGTGAAGGTTGATGGAACCATCGAACGGTTCGACTATAACGACTACCCCTTCGGCAATATCACAATCAGCGGCAACTATGCCCAGGAAGCCATCTCCGGTATGTTTCATATCAACGATCCGAACCTGACGGCCCAACTGGAGGGAGAAGTGGCAGAAGACGTGTTTGACCAAGACACCCAAAAGGCCAAGCGGATCAGATTGGAAGGTGCAGTCACCCGTTTTGCCCCCTCTGCCGTCAAACTCACAGAGCAATTCGGTACCGCTGAGTTCTCAGGCAACATCGACGCCGACTTCACGGCCCACAACCAGAACGATGCACAAGGTAGTCTGCGTATCAGCAACTTCACCGTCACAGGCACTGAGAAGGAAAAGCCCTACCAACTCGACAACCTCATCGTCTCTTCCGGTTATCAGGAGGGCATCCATTTCGTATCGCTGAAGAGTGACTTTGCCGACGCAGAACTGAAAGGACATTTCGACTATGGCACACTGGCCCAAAGTTTTGTCAACCTCATTGGCTCCAAACTCCCTACCCTGCCAGGTCTGCCTCCCATCAGCAAGCATAACGACAACAACTTCAGTCTGCGGCTCCTGATGAGCAAGACAGACTGGCTGAAACGGTTCTTCAATATCGACCTGACGCTGGGACACCCTCTCTCACTGACGGCCACCATCAACGACTTCACCTCTCAGACCACCATTGACGGTGACCTGCCATCCTTTGCCTATAACGGGTCGTGGTATTCCAACGGTTTCATACGTGTCACCTCTCCCTCCGACACGCTGAAATGCGATATCGGCATTCAAAAACTCATGGACGACGGCAGGAACATGAGCATCGGCTTGCAGGCCAATGCCGCCAACAATATCATCAGATCGTCGCTCAACTGGGACAACCATAACGAAGAACAACACATGGGAGGCCTGTTGAACAGTGTGGCGATGTTGTATCAGAACCAGCAGGATATCCCTGAGGCACATGTGCGCATCCTACCATCGCACGTCATCCTGAACAACAGTACCTGGAACTTGGAGCCCTCAGACATCTTCTATCACGACGGATACATGATGGTGGATCACTTTGCCGTACATCGCGGACAGGAGCATATCATCATCGACGGCATCGCCTCACATCATGCTTCTGACACCCTGACCGTTGATCTCAATAAGGTGGAAGTGGATTATATCCTCGACTTGGTCGATTTCCATTCTGTCGAGTTCAGCGGAAAGGCCACAGGAAAGGCAAAGGCGTCGTCGCTCTTCCACGATTTCGCAGCCAAGGCCGACCTGCGGGTGGATGACTTTAAGTTTGAAGACGGTCGTATGGGTGTGCTCGATGCCCACGCCAACTGGAACAAGGAGAAGGAACAGATCGACATCCACGCCATCGCTAACGACGGTCCTGGTGTCAAGACCCTGATCGACGGCTATGTGTCACCTGTCCATAACACCATCGACCTGGCGATCCATGCCGACAACACCTATATCGACTTCATGCACAACTTCACCCAGAGTTTCCTCAGTGATGTCACTGGTCATGCGGAGGGTGATGCCCGTGTCGCCGGCACGCTCGACAATATCAACCTCACTGGTAAACTCGTCGTCGATGGTGTGGCCACCGTCACCCCACTGAACACCACCTATACGCTGAAGCGCGACACCGTCGTGATGATCCCTGACGATATCCGCCTCAACAGCATACCCATCTACGACCGCGAGGGTAATCAGGCCTTCCTCTCTGGCGGCATCCACCACCAGCACCTGACGAATCTCAGTTTCGACCTCGCCGTCAAGACGGATAAACTCCTGGCCTACGACTTCAAGGAGTTTGGCGACAACACCTTCTACGGCACCGTCTATGCCGCTGGTAATGTCACCATCCACGGACAGGATAACGACGTGATCATCGATTGCAACGTGACACCCCTGCAGAACTCCGTCTTTGTGTATAACGCCTCCTCCCCTGACGCCATCTCCAGTCAGGAGTTCATCGAGTGGGTAAAAGATACGGACGACCTTTCTGACAATCACAACCAGAGCAAATCAGGCGGTCCCTCCAGGGCTCTTGATACCGACATCTACATCAACTTCCTGATCAACGCCACACCAGAGGCCACGCTCAGGCTCCTGATGGATGCCAATACCAACGACTACATCAACCTGAACGGTGATGGTGCGATCCGTGCCACCTTCCACAATAAAGGTGCCTTCAATATGTTCGGCACCTATACCGTCGATCACGGCACCTACGGCGTCACCATCCAGAATATCATCAAGAAGAACTTCACCTTCAACAAAGGCGGCACCATCGTCTTCGGAGGCGATCCCTATCAGGCAGCCCTAAACCTGCAGGCCGTCTATACCGTCAATGGCGTCAGTCTCTCTGACCTGAATATCGGCAACTCGTTCACCAACAACACCATCCGCGTGAACTGTCTGATGAACATCAGCGGACAGCCCGTAGCCCCACAGGTGGATTTCGATTTGGAGATGCCTACCGTCAATGCCGATGAGCAACAGATGGTGCGCTCGATCATGAACGGTCAACAGGAGATGAACCAGCAGGTGGTCTATCTGCTGGCTATCGGACGATTCTATAACCAAGGTGCGAACAACAGCAATGACCAACAGGGCGACCAGACCTCACTCGCTATGCAGAGTCTGTTGTCTGGTACCCTCTCCACTCACCTGAGCACCCTGCTCAGTCAGGTCATCAAGAACGACAACTGGAACTTCGGTGCAAATATCTCCACAGGTAATGAGGGCTGGCACAATGCGGAGTACGAGGGTATCATCAATGGTCGCATGCTCAACAACCGTCTGCTCTTCAACGGACAGTTCGGCTATCGCGACAATGCCACCAAGGCCAATCCATCCTTCATCGGCGATTTCGACGTGCAGTATCTGCTCTACCCCAACGGCAACCTGGCCCTGAAGGTGTATAACCAGACCAACGACCGTTACTTCACGAAGTCGAGCCTCAACACGCAGGGCATCGGCATCATCATGAAGAAGGACTTTAACGGTCTGCGTGAACTCTTCTCTACCCAGAAGAAAAAGAAGAAATCAACGGCTTCCAATATACAGGAAGACCATACCAAGTAGTACGAGTGCCAGGTCGAAGGCCTTCGCCTTCAGGTTCTTCTCGTGGAAGAACATCGCTCCGAATCCAAAACTCACGATCACGCTTCCCCTACGGATCATCGACACGATGGAGATCATCGCGTCAGGCAGACTCAGCGAATAGAAATACATGAAGTCAGCCGTAGAGAGGAAAAGGCTCACGCCGAGAATCGACCACGACCAGTGGAAAGGTGTCGTCTGCTGATGCTTGGGCCACCACAGCAACCATAGCATCACGCCCATCATACCACACTGATAGATGTTATACCACGACTGCACCATCATACGGTCGAGTCCCACGCCCCCGTTCTCCACTGGGGCCATCAGGTATTTGTCGTAAAGGCCGCTGATCGCTCCCAATATCGCAGCACCCACGATCATATAGATCCAGTGGTCGTGCTTGAAGTCGATGCCCTCTTTCTTGCCACTACGACTGAGCATCAGGAACGAGGCCACTGCCAACAGCACACCAACCCACTGCCATAGGTTCAGTCGTTCGCCAAAGACCAGCAAGGCACCCACCAGTACCATCACGGGCCGCGTGGCATTGATAGGACCCACGATCGTCAGTGGCAGATGCTTCATGCCAAAATAGCCGAGGATCCAACTCGACAGTACGATGAGCGCTTTCAGCAGGATATACTTATGCATCTCCCAGCCGCCACTGGCCGCATGGAAGATCGTACCATCGAGCACATCGCTCGTACCACTCAATATGATGAATGGCAGGAAGATCAGACTGGAGAAGAGTGTATTCAGAAACAGTACGGGGATGACGGCATTCGCCTTTAGCGCCTGTTTCTTGAATGAATCATAGCATCCCAGCAACGCTGCGGACATAAAAGCCAGTATCAGCCACATAGAGATATTGGGGTTAGGGGTTAGAGGTTAGAGGTGAGGGGGGATAGGTGATGTTTTCTAAAAACAAAGCGTTGCCTGGCATGCTCTCGCCTGCCTCCGTACGCTGCTTACCCTCTATCACCTGACGGAAGCCGTCGAGCGTCAGCCGTCCACGTCCCACATCGATGAGTGTACCAACGACGGCGCGCACCATATTCCTCAAGAAGCGGTTGGCCGTGATCTCGAAATACCAGCTCTCAGGTGAGGTCTGTATCCATCGCGCCTCCGTCACCTGACAGAGCGTC
>JAFYPG010000072.1 GCA_017547605.1 Prevotella sp. | reverse complement strand
GGGCTTGCCAGCCTGGTGGAAGGCGTTGCACACGTCGATGATCAGATTGCGCTCCTCGGGGATGAGGTTGAACTCGGTGTCGATGTCGCGGTCGATACCCTCACCGGCCTGACGGCCGATGGTGATGATGGCGGCGTCAGCGGCCTGTACCTCCTTGCCGATGGCGATGGGCGAGAGGGCAATCTCAGGATATTTCTGCTGACCCATCATCTCGGTCTGGAACCACTTGGCGGGATGGCGCTCGGCCTGGAATTTCAGGCGGGCATAGTCGATGTATTTGCGGTAGATATCGGTAAGCGTGGCCGACGACTGGATGCCGGCGTTCTTCAGACCTTCGAGCATATCGACGACGTATGGGGGATGGACGCAGCCTGAGCCCGTGCCACCACTGAGGAAGTCGTAGGAGTTCTCCCCAAAGAGGGCGACCGTTCTAATCTGGGGTGAGGGGCGAAGGTTAGGAAGGTGAGCGTTGAGTGCCTTGTAGTGGAAGTTCCAGGGCAGCGTGCCGTTGTTCTTCAGCAGGACGATGCCCTCGGCAGCACTCTGACGAGTGATGGCAGCATGGGCCTTGAAGTCGGGAGCGTTCGAGGCGGGATACTGGTGGAAACTCGGGGTCTTGACGATGTACTCGAGCATGCGGCGCACGTTGCGATCGACATCGGCGATGTCGAGTTTGCCTTCCTTCACACCAGCGATGATCTCCTCGACCTGTGCGGGTTGGCCCGGCTCCATGAGGTCGTTGCCGGCATGTACCTCGCTGATGGTCTCCAGACCCTTGCGGATGCCAATCCAGTCGGTCATCACGATACCCTTATAGCCCCAGTCGTCGCGCAGGATCTTTGTGAGCAGGTCGTGGTTGCCCATCGAATACTGGCCGTTCACCTGGTTATAGGAGGCCATGATCGTCCAGGGGTCACTCTCGCGGACGGCGATTTCGAAACCGCGGAGGTAGAGCTCACGGGCAGCACGCTGGCTGACGCGCTCATCGACGGCGGTACGGTTGGTCTCCTGAGAGTTCACGGCGAAGTGCTTGGCCGACACACCGGCACCCTCGCCCTGTACGCCCTGGATATAGGCGGCGGCAATCTTACCCGTCAGCAGGGGGTCCTCAGAGTAGTATTCGAAGTTACGGCCGCAGAGGGGATTACGGTGCAGGTTCATACCTGGGCCAAGGATCACGTCGCAGCGGTATTCCTTGGTCTCGTTGCCGATGGCGGCTCCTACCTGACTGACGAGGTCGGTGTTCCATGTTGAGGCCAGACAAGAGCCAATGGGGAAGGCCGTGGCGTAGTAGGTCTTGTCGGTACCCTTGCGGGTGGGGTCGATACGGACACCGGCAGGGCCGTCGGTGAGGACAGTGGCGGGGATACCCAGACGCGGGATGGCAGGGGAGGTACCTGCGGCACCTGCCACGAGATCGGCCTCACCGCCAACGACGGCTCCGGCACCGAAGAAGTTGTTTGCACCGCCAACGAGTAGTTTGGCCTTCTCCTCAAGGGTCATCGCCTTGAGTACCTCGTCGATATTCGAGGCAGAGAGTTTGGGCTGAGCGTTCATTGTCATTGCGAATGTTGCTGTTAACAGGGTAATTAGTAATCTTTTCATTATGATGTTGTTTTAGGGGTTTGTAGCCAGATTAACTATCGACAGGCTCTGGCATCGTCAGGGGAAGGTCTTGAAGGCATAGCCCTGATCCTTGAGCCACTGGAGTGAGGTGGGGAGGGCGGTGCGCAGTTTGTCGATGCTCTTCAGCGAGTCGTGGAAGGTGATGATGGAGCCGTTACGCGCGTACTTTTTTATATTATTAACCACATCCTCTGCCGTCAGCCACTTGGAGTAGTCGCGGGTGACAAGGTCCCACATCACGATCTTGAACTTGCGGCTGAGCCAGGCGTACTGCGCCAGGCGCATCCAGCCGTGTGGCGGTCGGACATAGTGACTCTTGATATAGGTGTTGGCTTTCTCTACGTTGTAACTGTACTCCTTGATGGTATGGGTAAGACCCTGAATGTGGTTATGGGTGTGGTTGCCCACCTGATGACCCTCGGCGATGATCCGCTCGTAGAGCTCTGGGTGCTTACGTACGTTGTCGCCCACCATGAAGAAGGTGGCCTTGGCATCAAACTGCTTCAGGGTATCGAGGATGAAGGGCGTAGCCTCAGGGATGGGACCGTCGTCGAAAGTCAGATAAACAGACCTGTCGTGACGGTCCATTCTCCAGTAGGCTTTCGGATAGAGCCAACGGAGGTAGATGGCGGGTTGCTCTATGAACATCTATAAACTATAAACCTTAAACCATAAACCCAGAACTATTCCCAGTTTCCTCCCTTTGATTGATAGAGGTGCATATAAGCACCGAGTTGCTGCTCTTTCTTGTCGGCCTCTTCCTCAGAGATCATATCCTGTACGTCGAGCATCTGCTGCATGAGATAGATATGCAGCATACAGTCGCGCTCGGAACTGGAGAAGCGCATGCCGTCGAGCGAACAGTACCACTGCAGGTACTGGCAGGACTTCTTCCAGAGTTCGTCGAGCAGTTTCTGGGCTTTCTGCGGCTGATCTGTCAGGGCATAGGCACGTACGAGATCGAGCGATCCGCTCTGGTAGTCGTGACGTACGTTATAGTCGGGGATCTCCTTCTCGGCCTTGTCAAGCACCTGTTTGGCCTTGTCTGTCTGACCCTCCTGAACGAGGCTCAGGGCCAACTGCGAGAGTAGGCGACGGTGCGTGAAGCACATGCGCATGACGGTCTCGTCAAGATAGATACCCGGTTTGTCGATGCCGCCGAACTTGAACTTATGCATCACATTGTCGAAGACCTTCTCGGTGTCGAAGTTCTTCACGCCTTCCATAGGTACCAGACTGCCGCGGCTGTCGGTGTAGTGCGTACGGAACGGGGTGATGCGGTTGGCCAGGCCCTCCTGTACGAAGTGCTCGCCGAGGTTCATGTAGTTCTCGGCACCAACAGTCATCGCCACGTAGATGGGGCGCGTCCAGTTGCACTGGGCAATCATCTCCAAGATCATCAGGTCGCCTTTGTAAAGGGCGCTCTTGCCCTTCAGGGAGATCACCATGCGGTCGGGGATGCTGTCGGCCGCCATCATCATGCCACTCTTGCGGACGGCCTCCTTGTCGATGGTGACATAGACGGTATCCGTGGGGATGACGTGGAAGTCCTTATGCGTGGTGCGTACCCAGTTCTTGAGGATATTCTTCAGTTCGAAGGGCTCGTCACCGAACTGCTCACGGGCTGCCTCAGGCTGCTCTTCATAGAGTTGGAGCAACTGTTCCTTGAGCGAAGGATCGACCTGCACATATTCGTTGGTGCCGGCGCAGTATTCCAGACGGCTCCAGGTAATGGGCACGCTGGGTGAGTCGTAGGCTGGACGGCGCATCTGGTCGATATACCAGTCGGTCTGCAGATATGAGAGGTTGCAGACGCGGGCATCGGTGCGCACACCCTCCGTATCCTGGTTGTACCAGAGCGGGAAAGTGTCGTTATCACCATTGGTGTATATAATCGGGTTACCCTCATCCTGCAGGGTCATTAGGTAGTTCTGTCCGAAGTCACGGCAGCAGTAGCGGCCGGAACGGTCGTGGTCGTCCCAGGTCTGGGAGGCCATCTGGATGGGGACTGCCAGTGCGGCCAGCCCTACTAGTCCTGTTAGGATTATGTTCTCCTTTTTGAGTTTGCGGTTGAGCCAGTCGATGATGGCTGCCACACCCATGCCGCACCATATGGCAAAGGCGTAGAACGAGCCCGCGTATGCATAGTCGCGCTCACGGGGCTGCATCGGTGTCTGGTTCAGGTAGATCACGATGGCAAGACCGGTCATGAAGAAGAGGAAGAACACCACCCAGAACTGGCGGATGCCGACGGGGTCATCGATGGTCTTCTCGCCAACCTTGCGCTTGCGGGTGTACCAGGCCTGCCAGAAGAGTCCGAGCAGACCGAGGATCAGCGGCAGACAGTAGAATACGTTATGACCCTTGTTCTCCTTCAGTTCGTCAGGCAGCAGACTCTGGTCGCCAAGACGGGCATTATCGATGAAGGGGATGCCCGAGAGCCAGTTGCCGTGCTCCAATTCTCCATTGCCCTGAATGTCATTCTGACGACCGGCGAAGTTCCACATGAAGTAGCGCCAGTACATGAAGTTACATTGGTAGGAGAGGAAGAACCGGATATTCTCGAACTGTGTGGGCACCTTGACGGTCATCGGTTCGCCGCAGCGGTCGTAAGGCACCTCCGTACCATCGACACCACCCATCCACGACTCGTAGGCGGCTGCATGACCGCTGTCGTACATACGGGGGAAGAGCATGTTCTGGGCGTATTTGTATTCGTCCTTCGTGCGAACGATGAAATAAGAGTCTTTCTCATCAGCAGAGGCCTTCTCCTTGCGCTGCCAGACGGGCTTGCCCTTCGACATCACGGGGCGGCAGTAGTGGCCGTCGCTTTCCAAAGCCACCTGTGAGGTATAGGCCTGTCCGTAGAGCAGAGGACGGTAGCCGTACTGGTCGCGGCCGAGGTAATCGCCCAGGGTGAAGATATCCTCAGGTGAGTTCTGGTCCATCGGCGGGTTGGCCGACGAGCGAATCACGATGAGTGCATAACTGGAGTAGCCAATCATCAGCATGAGCATACAGAGCAACATCGTATTCTTGATACGGGCGGAGATCAGCGGCTGCTTGTCGCGCTTGAAGCCCAGGACGAACCAGAGGGCGGCCAGCACGATGATGCCGATGATGAATGCCGACCAACCGTAACCATAGAACGGGACGCCAAGCATACCTACGGAGAGCAGGAAAGCGATGTTCTGGATATTCTGGCTGTGCTTCTGGGTCTGGGTCTCATAGACGGCCCAGATAACACAGGTCACCAGCAGGATGATATAGATGATCTCACCCGTATTGAATGGCATGCCGAGGGTGTTGACAAAGAACAGCTCGAACCATCCGCCAACGGTGATGATGCCTGGTACGACACCATAGAGCACGGCGGCCAGTATCACAATAGATACGCCTAGGGCAATCAGTGAACCCTTCAGGTTGGCATCGGGGAAACGACGGTAGTACCACACCAATACGATGGCGGGCACGCAGAGCAGGTTCAACAGATGGACACCGATGGAAAGTCCGGTCATATACATGATCAGCACCAGCCAACGGTCACTATGAGGCTCATCAGCCACATCCTCCCATTTCAGGATAAGCCAGAACACCACAGCGGTAAAAGCCGAGGAGTAGGCATAGACCTCACCCTCGACGGCCGAGAACCAGAACGTGTCGCTGAACGTGTAGATCAGCGCACCCACCAAACCAGCAGCCTCAATGGCAATGGTCTTCGGGAGGGTCAACTCGCTCCAGTCGCTAATGAGCAGACGGCGTACGAGGTGCGTGATGCTCCAGAACAGAAACAGGATACACGTGGCCGAGAGCAGCGCACTCATGGTATTGACCATCCGCGCCACCTGCGTGGGATCGCTGGTGAACTGCGAGAAGAGATTGGCCGTCAGCATGAAGAACGGTGCCCCGGGGGGATGACCGATTTCCAGTTTATAACCTGTGGTAATGAATTCCGGACAGTCCCAGAACGAGGCTGTTGGCTCAATCGTAGAACAATAGACGAAGGCGGCTATCAGGAAAGCCAGCCAGCCTATGACATTATCTACCAGTCTGAATTGTTTCATTGAATGTATCTTGTTGTCGTTAAATCGCAATATGGTTGCAAAGGTACTAAAAATCTGTCTATATAAATAGCCCTGCTCCGTAAATTAAGATAATATAACGGAATATCTTGCCTAAGGTGATGGCGATGAATGTGATGATGATGTTGGAGCGCATCAGTCCCAGTGCGATAGTGATGGCACTGCCCAGCACGGGCAGGAAGGCGAAGAATCCCATCCAGGCACCGTGACCCGCCATGAAACGGTGGGCCTTGTCGAGATCCTCTTTCTTGACGTGTAGGTATTTCTCTATCCACTCCATCTTGCCCATTCGTCCGATGCAGTAGTTCACAATACTGCCCAATACATTGCCGACAGTGCCATAGATCATCAGGATCCAGGGATCAAGGCCCGTAGCCATCAAGCCAATCATCACGGCCTCGCTGGAAAAAGGGAAAAAACTGCCCGCCAGAAAGGCGGCCAGCAACATACCCCAGTAACCGTACTGGGTCAGAAAGGAGATGATGAAATCCATAAATTGAATGCTGTCAAGGCAAAGATGGCTCCTATGATAACAAAGAACGCGATATTGGTGAACTTTGTTTTCGTCAGAGCCAGGAAATGACCGATGAGTGGACTGACGGCAATGATGATGATCCGGATCAGCATATCATAGTGTTGAGGCTGGAGTATTAGGAAGATGACGGCGGCAGTACTGATGATAAAGAAACTATAGAATAGCTGACGGGTACGGATCTTGTCGCGGGAACTGGTCCGAAGGAAATGGATCGCACCCGTGATACCAAGCAGTATGATCAGCCCAAGCAACAGCGTCTGTTGGAAGGTCAGGGGAACTGGCACCTGGTAATCGGCCAAGGCTATGAAGTGATCGCTAAGAGGATGGATACTTCCTTTCTCCTGCCAGAGCAACCAGGCTGTCCAGAACCAGTAGGGGGTAAGTAAACCCACCAATGAGGCGATGAACGTGCGCCAGCAGATGGAATAGACGATGATAGTCATCATCAGCCAGAATACCGGAACGAAAAACAGCAGATGGATATCCACAATGCTCCCAATTCCCAGACAAAGGAAGGCGTAGAACGTCCAGCCCGGCGTCTCTTTATCCTGATAACAGTTATAAAAGATCAGTAGGGATGAGATGAAACATAGTTGGATAAAGGCTCCTTTGACAAGCGAGAAGAGGAATATTGTCGCCGTGGATAGCAGGACAAAGGACACGGAAACCATGCGGCTATAGATGCGGATGAGCACGTTGATATTGTTCAGATGTGCCATCAGATAGGCTGAAAGCAGAAAACAACCGAACTGAATCCACCATTGTTCTTGGATCAGACCAGCCAATAGCCAAACGGCCACACTGTAAAGAATCGCCACGGGTAAAGCCCAACGACTCTCTGCCACCTTGTTCTGTATCCGTCTCATGCCGTCCTTGTCTGTTTAAAGGTCGGCTCCGATGTCGCGACGGAAATATTTGTCTGTGAACTGGATCTTTTGAGCCTCCTCAAACGACTTCTGCAGTGCTTTGGCCTTGTCCTTGCCATAGCTGCTGACGGCAATGACACGTCCTCCGGCAGTGACTACTTCACCGTCCTTCAGGGCTGTTCCACTGTGGAAGACGATGGAGCCTTCCACCTGATCGATGCCTGTGATGGGATAGCCTTTCTTGTATTCCTGGGGATAGCCGCCACTGACCAGCATGACACAGACTGCCGCACGGGGATCAAACTCGATATAGCGCTGATCCAGATCACCCGCTGCCACACCTTCGAACAGATCGACGATGTCGCTCTTCAGGCGCAGCATGACACTCTCTGTCTCAGGATCGCCCATACGACAGTTGTACTCGATGACGTATGGCACGGGCTCTCCTGTCGGGGTGTTGGCGCGATTGATGAGTCCAAAGAAAATAAAGCCTTTATAGTCGATGCCGTCAGCGGCAAGACCCTCTACGGTAGGACGTATGATACGATCCTCTACCTTCTGCATCCATTCCTTGGTGGCAAAGGGAACGGGGGTGACAGAACCCATGCCACCCGTGTTCAGACCTGTATCGTGTTCGCCAATGCGCTTATAGTCCTTAGCCTCAGGGAGAATCTTATAATGTCGGCCATCGGTGAGAACAAAGACCGAGCACTCGATGCCACTCATGAACTCCTCGATAACTACACGGCTGGAGGCATTGCCGAACATACCGCCCAGCATCTCCTTCAGTTCTTTCTTGGCCTCATCAAGAGTGGAGAGAATCAACACACCCTTGCCTGCACAAAGACCATCGGCCTTGAGCACATATGGAGACTCGAGGGTTTCAAGGAACTTTAAACCGTCTTCCAGATGTTCACCGTCGAAGGTCTGATAACGGGCTGTGGGAATGTGGTGACGCTGCATAAAACTCTTGGCAAAGTCTTTCGATCCTTCGAGCACGGCTCCTGCCTTGGATGGACCGATAACGGGTATGTCCTTGGTGCGCTTATCGGCCTTCAACTCATCGTAGATACCTTTTACCAACGGATCTTCAGGACCAACCACGACCATACCGATACCCTTCTCTACCACGAAGTCCTTGATGGCCTTGAAGTCATCGGCCTTCATGGCCACATTCTCACCGCAATTACCGGTACCTGCGTTACCTGGTGCGATGTAGAGTTTCTCGCATTTATCACTCTGAGCAATTTTCCATGCCAAGGCGTGCTCACGTCCGCCACTTCCTAACAATAGTATCTTCATATCCTACTTTAAATAATCTTCGAAATACTGTGTAATTCTTTCATGCAGATGGACACTCGCATGACCACGCATATTGTGTTCCTCACCAGGATAAGCGAAGAAATCTGGTTGGGTACCTGCTTTCACACAGGCATCAAGGAACGACAGACAATGCTGAGGCACCACGGTATTGTCGTTATAGCCCGTGATGATCTGGAGTTTGCCTTTTAAGTTTCTCGCCTTATCGATGAGGCTGCTCTTGGCATAGCCCTCGGGGTTGTCCTGAGGCGTGCCCATATAGCGCTCACCATACATCACCTCGTACCATTTCCAGTCGATAACGGGACCTCCAGCAATACCTACCTTGAACACATCAGGATAGTTTAGCATTAGTGAGATGGTCATGAAGCCGCCAAAACTCCAACCGTGAACACCCAGACGGTCCATATCAACATAGGGCTGCTTGCTCAGGTATTCCACACCCTTCATCTGGTCCTGCATCTCTATCTGTCCCAACTGGTGGAAGGTGGCTTGCTCAAAGTCGCGACCGCGATTCTCTGAACCGCGGTTGTCCAAAACAAACACGATGTAGCCCTTCTGTGCCATATATGTCTCCCATGTGCGACTGGCATAGTGCCATGAGGCATCAACAAGATGGGCGTGAGGGCCACCATAGACATAAACGACCGTTGGGTATTTCTTGTTGGGGTCGAAGTCGTGTGGCTTTACCATCCTGAAATATAAGTTGGTCTTGCCGTCGGCTGCTGTTATGTAACCGCTGGTGAAGATGGGCTGTTGGTAGTCCTTCCAGGGATCCTCGGCATCCAGCAACTCTGTTACTTTGCCCCGGCCGCTGGTGTTGATCACGTCGATGATACGTGGATGACTGACCGATGACAACTTCAGGGCAACCATCTCTCCTGATGCTGATGGTTGTGCACTCTTTGCCACACCGATATCCCTGCCCATCAGTCTGCGATTGCCACTCTTGATCTCAACAGTCCACAGATTGCTGTTTAATGGGTGTGACTCATTGCTAAGAATCAGCACGCTCTTTGTCTTGGTGTTAAAGCCCACGACGTCTAGCACTACCCACTTGCCGCTGGTAATCTGCTTCAGTTCCTTGCCGTCCTTGTCAAAGAGATAGAGGTGGTTGTAGCCGTCCTTCTGACTTTGCATGATAAATTTGGTGTCATCCCAGGGCAGGAACTGTATGGGATGTAGAGGTTCCACGTATTTGTCGGAGGTCTCACGGTAGAGTTCGGCCATCTTTGCTCCCGTTGATGCATCATACGATACTAATCGGCAGTCGTTCTGCTTGCGGTTCAACTCGAATATGTAGATGATCTTGTTGTCGGGACTCCAGGTGATATTGGTGAAATAACGGTCTATGGGGTCACCAGCCTGTAGATAGACGGTTTGTTGGGTCTTGAGATCATAGATACCAACGGTCACCTTGTGACTTGTCATGCCGGCCATCGGGTATTTATCTGGTTCGTATGATGCCTCGCGGGGGAAGATATCCACTTGTGGGTAGTCGGCTACCATGCTCTGATCCATGCGATAGAAGGCCAGACGTTGTCCGTCAGGACTCCAGAAGGTTCCTTTCTCGATGCCGAACTCATTACGGTGGACACTCTGTCCATAAACGATCTCTCGACTACCGTCGGTGCTTAGCTGGTGCTTCTTGCCCTCACCGTCAACCACATATAACTGGTGATCCTCTATATAGGCCGTGGCGCGTGACTTGGCGTTCCAGTCGTTGGCTTCCTGACCGGAGATGCTATCCTGCCACACCATCTTCTTTGCTTCGAAATCAACCAGGATAAATGCCTTCCTGTTGCCTAAAGCCACAATGGGCTTGTCAGGGTAGGGGAATGTGGCATTCATCAGGTGGCGAACGTAGGTGGTATCGTTGCTGTTAGCCCATTTGTTGATATCATCAAGCGTAAATAGAAGGTTTTTCTTGCCCGTCTTAATATTGATGGTATAACATTCCTCCACATCCGTCTGTATCAGTTGGTCGCCCCACCAGGTGAGCCAAAGGTTCTTTGGCTGCATATTCGGATAGTTATTACCGCCGAAGTTCAGATCCTCAAGGGTAAAGAGCTTGTCTTGTGCCATCATTGTTTGTGGTGCAAGTATGATTAGATACGTTAGCAGCGTAATTACAGCCAGCCTTATCTTATTCCTCATCATCGTCGAACCTCCTGCTTTTTCTCCCGAAATCCTTGCTTTTGCCAGTATCCTTGCCTTTTCCAAAGGAGCGTCCCTTTCCGCTACGGTCGAAACGCTCATGACCGCCGCGATTCTGACTGTTCTTATAGTTGCCTTTGCGTTCGCTGCGCTCGTCGCGCCCCTTTCGCTCTTTGCGCTCATCCCAATCATCACGGCCTTTACGTTCCTTCCGATTGTCCTGTTTCATATCATGCCGATGGAAGGTAAAAGAACGGATGTCTGCCTCTTCATTCTGCTCAGTCTCCTCCAGTCGCTGTTTAAACTCGCGGATTTTCTTGAAACGGTGTTTTTCTGCCATCTGCTGCTTCTCTTCTTCCGTCTTGACGATACCACCCTCAGAGCGGAAGTCTTTCAGTTTCCCGTCGAACATCTGGTATTTGCGGAATTCGCACTCTAACGATCCGTTGTAGAGAGGAATCTTAATGCTGGGCTTCAGGCCGATCTGGTCGAAGCACTCCTCACGATACGAGAGCACCCAGGCATCGTTACCCTTGAACTGATGCTTCAGTCGTTCACCGATCATCTTGTAGGTTCCCAACAGGTCGGGCGTAGAGATGCGCTCGCCATACGGCGGGTTGGTAATGATAATACTCTTTGCCTGTGGTTGGGTGAAATCCTTGAAGTCCTGTTGCTTGATGGTGATGTCATTGGTCAGTCCTGCGGCCTTCACGTTCATCAGGGCGGTGTTCACGGCCTTGATGTCGCAGTCGTAGCCATAGATATGGTGTTTGAACTCGCGCTCTTGGCTTTCGTCGTTATAGATCTTGTCGAAGAGTTCTGCGTCGAAGTCTGGCCATTTCTCGAAAGCGTATTCTTTGCGGAACAGACCTGGAGCCATGTTCTTGGCAATCAATGCGGCCTCAATGAGCAATGTTCCGGAACCACACATTGGATCGATGAAATCTGTGTCTCCCTGCCAGCCTGACATGAGGATCATACCTGCAGCCAGTACTTCGTTCAGTGGTGCTTCAACACTTTCCTGGCGGTAGCCGCGACGATGTAAAGACTCGCCACTGGAGTCAAGACTCAGCGTACACTGATCTTCGGCGATATGAATATTCAGACGGATGTCGGGATTGGCCACAGAGATGTTCGGACGTTTGCCTGTCTTCTCACGGAACTGATCTACGATAGCGTCTTTTACTTTATAGGATACGAACTTGGAATGGCGAAAATCTTCTGAGAATACCACGGCATCCACTGCGAATGTCTTGTCGGTATCAATATATTGCGTCCAGTCGATTTCCTTGATCTCTTCATAGACATCATCCGCACTCTTGGCCTTGAAGTGACGGATGGGCTTCAAAATTCTGATAGCGGTGTGTAACTGGAAATTGGCACGGTACATGGTTTCCTTGTCACCTGTAAACGAAACCATCCGTCTGCCGGCCTTCACGTCTTGAACCCCCAATTGGGTCAGTTCTTTCGCCAGGATAGGTTCTAATCCCATAAATGTCTTGGCGATCAATTCAAATTTCTGTTCCATTATTTTGTTCCAAATTGAGCAATTGGTGGAATTGCGTGTGCAAAGTTAATGGAAGTTCATGGAAAAACGCCTTTTTTTATTGTTAATCTAACAAAAATCTTTGGTTTTTGCTAAAAATTATATATAAAATGTGGCTGTTTCGAAGAAAATATGTACTTTTGCGAAAGATACGCGAAGATGATGTTTGGACTATTGCTATACTCACAATTAGAAAACCCCTTCATGATTTACTTCATCTGGGGCATAGGCATCTTGTTGACCATCGGTCTCATCGTCTCTGTCATCTTCCAGCGACGCACAGGTCAGAAATTGAAGGACGAACTGGCGGAACTGGATAGATTGAAGGAGGGTAATGTCGAATATGAACTTGTTGTGAAAGCCATGAAGTTGTGTACATGGCATGTCAATCCAAAGCTCCGCACCATAACGATGGACAACGACTTCCGTGATGGCCATGATAATTATATACCGTTGCCAGAGTCTCCTGTGGCGTTATCGTACGAGATGATCGATAAGTCCGATGTTCAGCGTGTTATTACAGCACTTGATGATATTTGTACGGGTCGCAGCAATTTCTACCACCAGCAGTATCGTGTCAGGTCAGGTAACACCGGTCTGACGTATTGGGAAGAGAGTTTTGCAATTATCGCCGACCGTGATGCCGATGGCAATCCTTCGAAAATCGTAGGTACCACCATGCGCATTGATGAACGGAAGAAGTTGGAGGCCGATCTGATCAATGCCCGTAACAAGGCGGAGGAGAGTGATCGCCTTAAAACGGCATTTTTGGCGAACATGGGTCATGAGATCCGTACGCCGCTCAACGCCATCGTGGGCTTCGCTGACCTGTTGCCTGTTGTCGAGAGTAAGGAGGACCGCAACCAACTCATCAATGAGATACAGAACAATAACCGCAAGTTGTTGCGTATCATCGACGGATTGGTGAGTATGTCGAAGGTTGAGGCTGAGGCCAAGAACCTCGTCAAGTCACAAACCGATCTTGTTCCGTTGTTGAAGGAAATTGCCCAAAACCACGCCACTATCATTGATCAACAGAACGTGACTCTCGTTACTCAGTTCCCTTATGCACAACTGATGATCAATACCGACGTGCCTAAGCTGACAGAGATCGTTAACAATCTGATGCAGAATGCTGTGAAGTTTACACAGAAGGGCTGTATCACATTAGGTTATGACCTGCAGGAAGGTGATCATCTGCGTATTTGGGTGAAAGATACCGGTAAGGGCATTCCAGAAGCGGATCAGGCAAAGATCTTTGATCGTTTCGTCAAACTCGACGAGTATATTCCTGGTACGGGATTGGGACTTTCTGTTGCCAAGTCACACGCTACCAGTCTTGGCGGTACTATCGGTGTTGATTCCCATGTAGGTAAGGGCTCTTTCTTCTGGGTAGATCTGCCATTGGGCTGACGGCTCTTATGGTATTTTTTGATAGTCTGCAACTTTTTCCGCTATACTTTCGTCTAACAGACAGAAGTAACAATAAAAAGTAAGGTGGTTATGAAAAAATGTCAATTTGTAGTAGGTGTGATGATGATGGCCTTAATGGCCACTATGACTTCTTGTGTAGGAAGCTGTAACGATAAGACACTCTTCAGTACGAAGAATATCTCGGAGTTACGCCAGTTAAAGGGTTTTGAGGAGATTGAGATCAATGGCTCTCCTACAGTCTATTATACACAGGCCGACTCTTTCTCTGTCAAAGTGACAGGACCGGAGGATTATGTGAAGAATATCCTGACAGAGACGAGCGGCAAGACACTGGCTATCCGTAACAAAGGTAAGTTGGGTGTTGTCAACTTCCAGTTAATGGATGAAGACGAGCTCGCT
This sequence comes from Prevotella sp., assembly GCA_017547605.1. GTDB lineage: Bacteria > Bacteroidota > Bacteroidia > Bacteroidales > Bacteroidaceae > Prevotella. The sequence continues at coordinate 9,616 of JAFYPG010000072.1, read as the reverse complement.
GTCTATGTTACTTCTCCCGATCTTGTTGGTATCCGATTGAATGGTTCCGGTGATTTTATCAGTAACCATCGTATTGACACCGACAAGATGGAGATAATGCTGCGCGGTTCTGGTGATATCGATGTCAAGGATCTGCTTTGTGACCGTTGTGAGGTAGAACTCATTGGCTCTGGTGATATCGAACTTGACCATCTGGATACTACGGAACTTGATGCCTCTCTCGTTGGCTCAGGTGATATCGACCTCCATCTGTGGAATACTAATACATCCCGTATTGCTGTGAGGGGCTCTGGTGATATCGACGCAACATTCCATGAGAACTGTGAAGCCGTGGAATGCGAACTTCGTGGCTCGGGTGATATCACCCTCAAAGGACAGGTGAAACGCTTCTCCCAGGAGAAAAGTGGATCTGGTGACGTGAGTGTAGGACAGTTGACAGTACGACCATAAGTCGAACAAGGAAATCCAAGTCATGCAATAAAACTGATGGGAATACGTTATTAAGAGGTGTTGAGACGTATTCCCATAGTTGTATTGCTGGCTTTTACCATCTTAACGGCAAGGGCACAGTATGATGTTTCCTTCGGCCATTATTGGGCGATGGAACCATCTTTCAACCCTGCGGCTGTGGGTAAGGAGGCTAAGTTAAACGTGGCTGTGGCCTACGCACTCCAGATGGCGGGCTTCGAACATAATCCGAATACAATGTATGCGGCAGCCGATATGCCGTTCTATGCTCTGAAGTCCTATCATGGTGCAGGTGTTCAGTTTATTAACGATAATATTGGTCTGTTCTCTCATAAGCGCTTTGGTCTGCAGTATGCTTATCAACCTAAGTTGTTTGGCGGAAAACTCAGTGTGGGTCTGCAATTGAGTATGCTCAGTGAAAGTTTCGACGGCTCAAAGGCAGAACTGGAAGACTCCAGTGATCCTGCATTCACCAGTTCTTCCATCAACGGCACGGGATTCGATATCTCAGCGGGTGTCTATTATAAACACCGCAATTGGTATATCGGCATTTCGGCATTACACCTGAATACTCCTACGGTGGAACTGGGGGAAAAGAATGAACTTGCAGTATCATCCTCCTATTATTTGACGGGTGGATACAATATTCGGCTGAAAAATCCGTTTCTAACCATACAGACCTCTGCTTTGGGACGGACAGACGGCGTGGCTTATCGTGCGGATGTGTCTGGACGACTGATATATACTCATGAGAAAAGAGTCATGTATGCAGGACTGTCGTATAGCCCAACTAACTCTGTCACAGTGCAGATTGGTGGAGATATCCGTGGCATCAGGGTGGGGTATAGTTACGAGATATATACCTCGGCCATCAGTATCGGAAATGGAAGTCACGAGTTGTTCGTGGGTTATCAGACGGAACTGAACCTGTATAAGAAAGGCCGTAACCTGCATAAGAGCGTGAGAATTCTCTGAAAAAGAGAGATTGAGGAAATACGAAATGAAGAAAATGATATATGATATGAAAACAAGAATGGAAATGGAATTGAGAAAGAGAAGAAGAGAGAGAGTGGCACAAAGAGCATTTCTCATTCTCTCATTATCTTCATTTCTCATTCTTTTGACTGGTTGCTTTGGCAGCAAGATGACAACATCTGGCGGTGGTGAGGTGACAGGTACCGGAGGTAGGACTTTTACGGAGCCTACGCCCTACGGCATGACGCTGGTGAAACGGGGTCATCTGAAGATGGGTATAGAGAAACAGGATAGTCTCTGGGGTAAGAATACACCCGTGAGAGACATCTCTGTCGAAGGCTTCTGGATGGACGAGACAGAGGTGACCAATTCCAAGTACCGCCAGTTTGTCTATTATGTACGTGACTCTATTCTCCGTGAACGTCTGGCCGAGATCGACGAGACCTATAAGACGGTGAAGACGGATAAGGATGGCGAAGAGATCGGAACCTTTATCAACTGGAAGAAATCCCTGCCTCGTAAGCCCAGTGAGGATGAGCAGGAGATCATCGATGGTCTCTACGTGACCAATCCCGTGACTGGCGAGAAGATGCTCGACTATCGTCAGATGAACTACCGTTACGAGATCTACGACTATACGGCAGCCGCCCTGCGTCGTAATCGTCTCAATCCCCAGGAGCGTAACCTAAATACGGACATTACGGTAGATCCTAATGAGCAGGTGTGGATTTCCAAGGATACCGCCTATGTCGATGACGAGGGCAAGATCGTCAGGGAGACGATCAACCGTCAGTTGACAGGTCCATGGGACTTCCTGAACACCTATATCGTCAACGTATTCCCTGATACTACCTGTTGGGTAAACGATTTCCCCAACTCCGACAACGAGATGTATATGCGCTACTACTTCTCTAATCCCGCCTATAACGATTATCCCGTTGTGGGCGTGACATGGGAACAGGCTAATGCTTTCTGTGCCTGGCGTACGGAATACCTGCTGAAAGGACTGGGGCCCGCAGCCCGTTTCGTACAGCGCTATCGTCTGCCGACAGAGGCGGAGTGGGAATATGCCGCTCGTGGCAAGGATCAGAACGAGTTTCCGTGGGACAACGAGGACGTGGCCAGTGGCAAGGGCTGTTTCTATGCCAACTTCAAGCCCGACGACGGTAACTATACCAAAGACGGTAACCTGATCACCAGTCGTGTGGGTATCTATTCCGCTAATAGCAATGGTCTGTATGATATGGCAGGCAATGTGGCAGAGTGGACTAGCACGGTCTATACCGAGGCTGGTGTCGATGCCATGAACGATATCAATCCGCAGTTGAAATACAATGCCGCCATCGAGGATCCCTACCGTCTGAAGAAGAAGAGTGTGCGTGGTGGCTCGTGGAAGGATCCTGAGTCGTACATCCGTTCGGCCTGGCGCTCCTCGGAGTATCAGAACCAGCCGCGTTCATATATCGGCTTCCGCTGTGTGCGCAGTTTGGCGAATACCACTAGTGAGAAGGCAAAGAAGAAGTGAAATATAAAGGTTTGATCTATGACTACATATAGCAAGTTAAATTTCGTATATAGGCTTCAGAAATGGATGGACAGTGTACCTGGCCAGACTTTCTTGAACTACGCATACAGTTGGGGTGCCTCGATCGTGATCTTAGGTACGCTCTTCAAACTGACACACCTGCCAGGAGCCAACTTCTTCCTGTTCCTTGGTATGGGAACTGAGGTGTTCGTGTTCTTTATCTCTGCCTTCGACCGTCCGTTTGATAAGACCACCGATGGTATGGAACTCGATACCCACATGAAGACAGGGGAAGAACTGCCGGAAGAGGGTCAGCAGGCTACTATTATTGGTGGTAATGGTGGTACGATCATTATTGGCGGAGGAGGTGCTGGCGGCAGCATGCCGATGCCGTCGGCAGAAGAGGCACCTATCGTGGATACGGAGGCTATTGCCGCTGTGTCATCGTCAGTGGTAACGGTGTCTGGAGGTTCTGCCGTTTCCGGAATAGCCGAGAGTGGTGTGCTCCCGATCAACCCCGAACTGGAAGAAGCTACCACCAACTATGTGGATGAACTGAAGCGTCTGACAGAGATGCTCTCCCGCGTATCCACGCAGAGCGAGCGCCTGGCGCACGACTCCGAGGAGATGGAGAACCTGAACCGTACGCTGACAGGCATCACTAAGGTCTATGAGATGCAACTGAAGAGTGCCAGTGCACAGATCGGTACTATCGACGAGATCAACGAGCAGACCAAGAAGATGGCTGCTCAGATCCTTGAACTGAATAAGATCTACGCCCGCATGATTGAGGCGATGACCGCCAAGTTGAACGTATAGGACGATGGCAATCAAGAAAAGACCCGTATCACCGCGCCAGAAGATGATCAATCTGATGTATGTCGTCTTGATGGCCATGCTTGCGCTGAATGTCTCTACGGAGGTGCTCAACGGCTTCTCTATCGTGGAGGAGAGCCTGAACCGTACGACGGGTAACTCAGCGAAGGAGAACTTGGCTATCTATGAGGACTTCGATGCGCAGATGAAGGCCAACCCCCAGAAGGTGAAGGTGTGGTACGACCGTGCCCAGCGGGTGCGCCAGATGAGCGACTCGCTCTATAACCTCGCCGCCGATTTGAAACTGGCCATCGTACAAGAGGCTGACGGTAAGAACGGTGATCCTCAGAATATCCGTAACAAGGAAGACCTGGAGGCTGCCAATCAGGTGATGCTCTCGATCAGCGGTGGTCGAGGACAGGAACTCTTCGATGCCATCAACTCCTTCCGTCAGCGGATGCTGAAGATGGTGACTGACGAGAAGCAGAAGCAGATCATTGCCAGTAACCTCACCACCGAGATTCCCAAGAATGCCATGACGATGGGCAAGAACTGGCAGGAGTATATGTTTGAGTCGATGCCCGCTGCGGCTGCCGTCACCCTGCTCTCGAAGTTGCAGAGCGACGTGCGCTATGCCGAGGGTGAAGTGCTCCACACACTGGTACAGAATATCGACGTGAAGGATATCCGCGTGAATGCCTTGGAAGCTTTCGTTATCCCCAACTCCCAGACTATCGTGCGTGGTGATAAGTTCTCTGCTCATATCGTGATGGCTGCCGTGGATACCACACAGGTGCCTGATATCTATATTGGAAATCAGAAGGTGACGCTCCAGGATAATCTCTATGAGCGCATCTGTGGTGCTACGGGCGACTTTACGCTGGCAGGTTATTTGGAGACCGTCAATGGTAACGGTGAACGTATCCGCCGCGATTTCTCACAGAAATACACGGTGGTGGATCCCAGTGCAACGGTGTCTGCCGACCTGATGAACATGCTCTATGCCGGCTATAACAACCCCATCAGCGTCAGTGTACCTGGTGTGCCCCTGACGAAGGTGCAGGCCTCGATGACCAACGGCACCCTCCAGCCCGTAGGACCAGGTAAGTATATCGCCCGTCCTGCGAAGATCGGGGAGAATGCCACTATTACGGTCATCTCCACGAACACTGGCCGTCCGCAGCAAATGGGACAATATACTTTCCGTGTGCGTAAGTTGCCCGATCCCACGCCGTATATCGCCATGAAAGACGAGCACGGTAATCCCACCCGTTATAAGGGTGGTGGTCTGGCCAAGTCGCAACTGGTGGCAGCCGATGCCATTGGCGCAGCCATCGACGACGGCATCCTCGACATCGGTTTCCGTGTGCAGAGCTTCGAGACGGTGTTCTTCGACAACATGGGTAATGCCGTACCGATGGCCTCAGAGGGCGCCTCGTTCTCCAGCCGTCAGAGGGATACCTTCCGTAAACTGGCGCGCAACCGCCGTTTCTATATCTCCCGTGTGACGGTGGTAGGTCCTGACGGACTGACGCGAACGCTTCAGAACCCGATGGAAATCATTGTCAAGTAGAGTTTATAGTTGAATATTTATAGTTTATAGATGATATGAAAAGAGTTTTGTTCTTATTGACGATAGTGCTAATGGCAGGTGCGGTACAGGCCCAACCTAGGCAGCGCCGTTTCCAACAGGAAGAGCGACCGCGCCAGCAGCTACAACAGTTGCAACAACAGAAGAAGAGTCCCTCGTCGGCAATGAGCATGCGTGCACAGATATCCTTTCCGACAGCAGTGGATATGCCTGAGGAAGTGGTATGGCGGCGTGACATATACCGTGAACTGGACCTGACGAAGGATGAGAATGCCGGACTCTACTATCCTGTGGAGCCTCAGGGTAAGGAGGTGAACCTGTTTACCTATATCTTCAAACTGGCACAAAACGGCTACATCCCCGTCTATGAGTATCCGACAGATGGTAGTGACGTGTTCACCGATGAGGCGAAGGTGCAGATGAGGACCATCCTTGACAATTACCATATCTTCTATGAGGAGCAGGATGGCAAACTCAAAGTCGATAACAGTGATATCCCTTCGTCGGAGGTGCGGAAGTACTACCTGAAGGAGAGCGCCTATTACGATCAGGCTAATGCATCGTTCCATATCAAGGTACTGGCCCTTTGTCCTGTGATGATGCGTGATGACGACTTTGGCGGTGAGGCTACACAATATCCGCTCTTCTGGGTGAAATACAGTGACCTGGAACCGTTCCTCACCCGTCAGACAGTGATGACGAGCAGTCTGAATAATGCCGCCACGATGTCGATGGATGACTATTTCACGCTCAACATGTATCGTGGTAAGATCTATAAGACGAACAACGCACAGGGCAAGACGCTCATGCAACTCTGTAATGGCGACACCACCAAGCTTTCTGACGAGCAGAAACGGATAGAGAAAGAGTTGGAGGCCTTCCGCAAGAATATCTTTGGCGACCCCGAGAAGAAAGACTCGCTCGACAGTATCGCTAAGTTGGACGTGAAGACCAAGAAGGTGAAGACAAAGTCTGCCTCAGCCTCCTCTACCAGCAGCAGTTCGCGCCGTACGAAGGCCAGTAAGCCGAAGAGTAGCAGTAGCAGCAGTTCCTCCAGCAGTGGATCCGCACGTGTCACCGTGCGCCGTCAGCGGCATTAAAATCTGGTACATACAAATATTTTTCCGAAAAAAGAGCGAACGAGCGCTCTTTTTTTGTATCTCTGGCTTCGCCGAAGATACTTTCGTTTGGAAAAACTCAAATAAAATTTGGTTTTTCTCTCACTTATTCGTATCTTTGCACCATCATACATTTTAAACAGAATCAATCATGAAGAAAATTATTTCATTAGTCGTGCTCCTCGCAGCCGTGACGATGACGGCTCAGGCACAAGGTGTGAAGTTTGGTGTAAAGGGTGGTCTGAACATCACAAAGATGTCTGTTAGCAAGGATGTGGCCGATCCTGATAATCAGACAGGATTCTATGTAGGTCCTACGGTGAAGTTATCTTTGCCTTTGGGCTTTGGCGTGGATATCGCCGCTCTCTACGACCAGCGTAGTGCGAAGATTGAGGCTGATGGCGATACAGGGATACAGGGTGCTGGCAATGAGAAAATCACGCAGAAGTCATTGAATATCCCTGTCAATGCCCGCTATAACATCGGTCTTGGCAGTAAGGCAGGCATCTATCTGGCCGTAGGCCCTCAGTTCGGTTTTCCCGTTGGCGACAAGGTGTATAACACACAGTTGGGCGAGTATCGTCTGAATGATGCAAACCTGAGCTTCAACTTCGGTGCAGGTGTCTATCTCCTGAAGCATCTGGAGATTGGCTTCACCTACAATCTCGCAGCAGGCAAGTCTGGTGAGTTCAAGAACTTCAATGATGTAGATACCCACAATAACGCCTGGCAGATTGGTGCTGCCGTTTATTTCTAAATAGTTAATCGTTAATTTATAAAACGATAATTGTATATCGACGTCATCCTGCCGCTTCCTCTCGACGGCGTGTTCACTTATTCCGTTCCGTCCGAGTTGGAGCGGCAGGTTGTCGTTGGCTGTCGTGTCTTGGCTCCCTTCGGCCGCAACAAAACCTACGTCGGCATCGTCGCCTCGACACACGACTTTCTTGGGGCGCCCGGGACACCTGGGACACTCGGGGACTGTCCCCCGTGTGAGGAGGGAGCGCAGCGACCGGATTACATGGGGACTGTCCCCTGTGTGTCCCGTGGAACTGCTCCCAGTGTGTCGCAGATCAAGCCCGTCCTTCAGGTGCTTGACGTATCACCCATTTTGCTTGGTAGCCAACTGAAACTCTGGCAATGGATTTCCGATTATTACATGTCGCCCATTGGTGAGGTCTATAAGGCTGCCCTCCCCGCAGGTCTGAAGGCCGAAGACGGCTACCGTCCCAAAACAGAGACCTACATCCGTCTCACCCCGAAGTTCCGCAACGAGCAGGCGCTCCATATCGCTATTGATATGCTCCAGCGCGCCCCCTCTCAGCAGAAAGCCTTCATCGACTTCCTGAATCTGACCCTTTCTTCACAGGATATCACCCGCGACGAACTGCTGAACCAGGGCCACACTCTCGCCACCATCACCGCCCTCGTCAAGCGCGGACTTCTGGAAACCTATGAGCAGGAAGTAGGTCGCCTGAACCACGGTGGTGAGCCCCATCTGGAGAATATCAAGCCCCTGAGCGCTGTCCAACAGGACGCCTATAACCAGATCCAGTTCTCTTTCCTGAAAAAGAACGTCACCCTTCTCCACGGTGTTACCTCCAGCGGTAAGACCGAGATCTACATCCACTTGATCCGTCAGGCGTTGGAGCAGAAGAAACAGGTGCTCTATCTCTTGCCCGAGATCGCACTGACGGTGCAGATTATGCAGCGTCTCCAGCATGTCTTCGGCAACCGTCTGGGCATCTACCACTCCAAGTATTCCGATGCCGAGCGCGTCGAGATCTGGCAGAAGCAACTCTCCCAGAATCCCTACGACGTGATCCTCGGTGCCCGCAGCGCCGTCTTCCTCCCTTTCCAAAACCTTGGACTGGTCATCATCGACGAGGAACACGAGACTTCGTATAAGCAGCAGGATCCCATGCCCCGCTACCATGCCCGTAGCACCGCCATCATGCTGGCGCAAATGTTCGGGGCGAAGACGCTCCTCGGTACCGCCACCCCCTCATTAGAGACTTACCATAACGCGAAGACGGGCAAATACGGCCTCGTCGAACTCTTCCAGCGCTATCAGGGCATCGAACTGCCTGAGATTCAGGTCGTCGATATCAAGGATCTGCAGCACCGTAAGATGATGCATGGTCCTTTCTCGCCCCTCCTATTAAACAAGGTGCGTGAGGCTCTGGAGCGCGGCGAACAGGCCATCCTCTTCCAGAACCGTCGCGGTTATGCGCCGATGATTGAGTGTAAGCAGTGTGGCTGGGTACCCCATTGTCAGCATTGCGATGTCAGTCTGACCTTCCACCGTAACCTCAACCAACTCACCTGTCACTACTGCGGCTATGTCTATCAGGTTCCTACGGAGTGTCCCGCCTGTGGCTGTAAGGAGTTGCAGACGCGTGGCTACGGTACGGAGAAGATTGAGGCCGAGGTGCACGACATCTTCCCAGAGGCCCGTATCGCCCGCATGGATCTCGATACCACGCGCAGCCGTAACGCCTACGAACGACTCATCAGTGACTTCTCCGCAGGGCGCACCAATCTGCTCATCGGTACGCAGATGATCTCCAAGGGTCTCGATTTCGACAAGGTCAGTGTGGTGGGCATCCTCAATGCCGACACGATGCTTAACTATCCTGACTTCCGCGCCTACGAGCATGCTTTCATGATGATGTCGCAGGTCAGCGGCCGTGCAGGGCGTAAGGGCAAGCGCGGCCTCGTCATCCTCCAGACCAAGAGTCCTGATCTGCCGCTTATCCATCAGGTGGTGCGCAATGACTATCCCGCCTTCTACCGTTCACTGATTGCCGAGCGCCAGCAGTTCCATTATCCGCCCTATTACCGTCTCATCGATGTCTATCTGAAACATCGTACAGACAGCCTTGTCGAGACGGCAGGTGTCGAACTGGCCAGTCGTCTGCGCCAGTGGTTCGGCGCCCGTGTCCTTGGCCCCGACAAACCGTCCGTGGCTAAGGTCAAGTCACTCTCCATCCGCAAACTCGTGTTGAAACTCGAACTCGGCCTGAACATGGCCGACGTGCGCAAATACTTAGCGCTTGCCCAGCAGCAGATGCTGCAAGACAAGCGCTATTCCTCCCTCCAGATCTACTACGACGTAGATCC
>JAFYPG010000071.1 GCA_017547605.1 Prevotella sp. | reverse complement strand
TTTATCCTCCTGGAGCGGGGCAAGGGCTTCTGGGCGGTGCTGCTGATCATGGTCTCCGCCACCACGAAGGTGTATGGTGCGGCGGAGCTCGCCATCCTGCTCTGCTATCCGAAGTTCTGGAGGAACGTGGGCTATGCCGTCGTCTGCGGGGCCGTGCTGCTGTTGCTGCCTGCCATCAATACCGCCTTCGACAATGTGTTCGTGCTCTATAAGGAGATGTTCGACATGATCGCCGCCCATCACAGCGACTCGGATTTCGTGGGCATCCTCTTCGCCGTGGGACTGAAACCGTTCCTGTTGCCCAACTACCGACTGGTGCAGATCGTGGTGTTTGCGCTGTTGGGTGTCGCCTTCTTCGCCAGATACAAGCGGTGGAAGGACTTCCGCTTCCGTGTGCAGGCGCTGGCGGTGCTCACGGGGTTCATGATCCTGTTCAGCGACTGTCCGGAGACGCATACGTATATCATCTGTCTGCCCTTCTATGCCATGGCCTTCTGGCTTCAGCCCAAGCGAACGTGGGTGGATTGGACACTCTTCTGGTCGCTGGTGGTGAATTTCTGTATTCTGCCCACGGACGTGTTGTGTCCGGCCTGGCTGCATGAGTATATTCATAGGACGTTCTGGGTGGATGTATATACCTTCTTCATCTGCTGGCTGAGGATCTTGTGGTGGGCCGTAGGGCCTGAGGCAGGAGAGCAGGGGGAAGCACAGGGGGACAGTCCCCATGTGCTACGCGGGCTTCGCACACAGGGGACAGTCCCCGTGTGCCTCCTCGCGGCAGTGTTGTTATGGCCTGTGGGGATGCAGGCGCAGGAAGTGAGGAATGAGGCGAGGAAGGTGCCTTATACGCGTACCTATTATATAAATGGGGTGCAGTTTAAGATGAGGTATGTGGAGGGTGGAAGCTTCACCATGGGTGCCCTGCCTGGCGATACGGTGGCAGATGCCGACGAGGTGAGGCATCAGGTGGCCCTGAAGAGTTACTATATCGGAGAGACGGAGGTGACGCAGGCGCTATGGGAGACGGTGATGGGCAAGAACCGTTCGAAGCAGAAGGGCGAGGATATGCCCGTGGAGTATGTCACCTATGAGCAGATCCAGGAATTCATCGCCAAACTGAACCAGATGACGGGTCGGCAGTTCCGTCTGCCTACGGAGGCAGAGTGGGAGTATGCCGCCAAGGGTGGCAGGAAGTCGAAGGGCTATCTCTATGCCGGCAGCAACGATCCCGCGGAGGTGGCCTATACGCTGGAGCATGACTTCGACGATTACCACAAGCCCGTGGGACAGAAGAAACCTAACGAACTCGGACTCTATGATATGTCGGGAAACGTGTGGGAATTCTGTGACGACTGGTATCGGAAGACGCCTGACGGCAAGCCCTCCAGTAATTTCCATGTGATTCGAGGTGGTGCCTATGACTGCTTCTCACGTTATAGCCGTGTGACGAACCGCTTTATGTATGACCAGCGGCGTCGCAGGATGGAGGTGGGATTCCGTCTGGCCCTGTAAGCACTAAACCATGTGACTGAACCAATAGTCGAACTTGAGGAATTTCTCAAGTGTCATCTCGTTGGCATCCCTTGTGTCCATCCGGTAGAGCGGAAGGTCATGGTACATACCCGCCACCATGGAGAACGTGCTGGGAGGACCTATCAGATAATCACACTCGGAGAGCATGAACAGGTCTTCTGGCGCATTGCCATGGAGATGGTGGATATGGACGGAGGGGCATAGCCGTTGATATTCCTCTTCCGTGACTGTCGCATCATTTGTCGAGAGATAGACATGTATCTCTTTTTCAGGGAATAACGCCTGGAAACGGTTGATATGCTGAGCGTAGGTCTCGTTGTCGAAGAAGAATTGTCCGTCGCGCCATTCTGCATAGTCGCCGCGACGGATATGGACTCCGAGGCGGAGGGTATTGGCTTCGACAGGCTCAGCCACCGCGCGCTCAGCCTCCTGCATCTTCACCTTCACGGGATCGGTGATCTCGGGATCGATGGTGAAGAGCTCGCAGATCTCAGGACGGTATTTCAGGAAGAGGTCGTACCAACGGGCAAACCATCCGCTGACGACGATATGACGATGACGGAGCATCTTGCGCTCTAAGGCCTCACGGTCGCAGTCGCGACGCTTGAAACTCGCTGTGGGCAGCAGATGGAGGGCGGCCATGTATTTGGCGAAGAGGTACCATCCGAAGCCTGTCAGTGGGGTGTGGCAGATATGAAAGAACTGGTACTTGTAGCTGAAGCGCATGGAGATGACCTTACGGCCATGTTCCCTGCCCCACGCATAGACATGGGCGTATTGCAACAGGTTGTTGCACATCTGACTCTTATCGCGCGCAAAGATCATAGTTCGCTTTCCTCCTTGATATGGTTCGTGATCTGGAAATATTTCTTGAGCACCAGCAGTGAGAGGAGCTTCTCACGCTTCTGGTCCTTGAACTGGGCCACGTGCTCATGGGCATGGCGGATGATGGCCTCTGCCTCCTCGGGGTGCTCGATATAATACGTGAGACGTTCCGTGAGGTCGGAGAAGTCGGGCTTCACCTCGATATAGTGGTAGTTGGGGATGAGCGTGCCCTCCATGAACCAGGTCTCGCACGTGGGCTTCGGCATGACGGCGATGGAGTTGGACGACATCACCCATTTCAGGTTGGAGGCCACATCGTTGCCTTCGAGCGACATCACGAACTTATAGTCGAGATGTTCGCCGATGGTCAGCTTCGGCTTTGACCACTCAGGATGCTCTGGGATCGTGTTCGTGGCAGCGGCATCGACCATGGGATGGCCGAACCAGCGGTTCATGAACACGTCGCGGTTAGGCTTCTGGTCGCCGAGGTCTCCTCGGAAGATGGCGATATCGCGCTTCTCGCGCCAGGGCTTCGGATCGTTGACAAACAGAAAATGGCGCACCTTGATGAGTTTCAGCAGGGTGGAGTTCTGGTTGTCGTCGCCTAAGGGACGGCTCTTCACGAGACTGGGCAGTGGCTGGAGGTCGGTGATATCTCCCCATCGATAGACCCATCGCAGGACGGGGTTGAAATAGCGGGCGTATTCCATGATATCGATGTAGTACATCTTCTTCCTGCGCATCTTCGGCTGGTCCTGGATGCGGATAGCGGTCTGATCCCAGAGGTCATGGTCAATGGGAAAGTCAGTCGTCAACTTGCAGTAGTAATCGACGCGCTGCAGCAAGGCCTCCTTGTCAGGGTAACGGTTGAGTTTTTTCAACTCCCTGCCAAGGCGCATCCGATAGAAGACAGAGGGCACCGCCTGACGGACGTACGCCTTGAGGTAGTACGTCACGTGGCTGTTCTTGCCACTGTTGAGCATATAATAGATTTTCCGTCTCATGGTGCAAAAATACGTTTTTTTTGTCAATTTGACGAAAAACAATCAAATTATTTGTACGTTTGCCGTAAAATACCTATCTTTGTGGGCACAATTGCTATCAGACGGATGAAAGTCGTATATTATATCTTTGTGTTCTTCTGTTATCTGCTCTCCCCATTGCCGTTGAGAGTGCATTACCTGATAGCCGACATCGTGTATGTACTGATGTACTACGTCATCCGTTATCGTCGGCGTGTGGTCTGGAAGAATCTGACGACTTCTTTCCCGGAGAAGGACGAGGCAGAGTTGCGTAGGATAGAGCACCGTTTCTATCGCTTCCTTTGCGATTATTTTGTGGAGACACTCAAACTACTGTCGTTCAGCCGTAAAGAGATGAAGCGCAGGGTGGTGTTTAAGAACATGGAGAAGGTTGACGAGGTTGTTGCCTCCGGGCAGTCTTGTGCCGTCTATCTGGGGCATTATGGCAATTGGGAGTGGATCTCATCGCTGCCACTCTGGGCGAAACCTGGTACCAAGTGCGGACAGATCTATCATCCGTTAGAGAATAAGGATTTTGACCGATTCTTCCTGAAACTGCGCCAGCGGATGGGTGCACTCAGTATTCCTATGAATGAGACGCTGCGACGTCTGGCTGAATACCGTAGTCAGAAGCGTCCTGTGGTGATAGGTTACATTTCGGATCAAGTGCCTCTATGGACGAATATCCATCACTGGGTGGATGTATTCAATCACGATACGCCAGTGCTGACGGGTGCCGAACGTATCGTCAGGAAGTTTAATCATGCCGTGTTCTATCTGGATGTCCGCAGACTGCGGCGCGGCTTTTATGAGGCAGAGTTGAAACTGATAACGCGCGAGCCTCAGAAGTTGGGCGAATATGAGTTGACGGATATCTATTGGCGGATGCTGGAGGAGACGATCCGTCGGGCTCCGGAATATTGGCTGTGGAGTCATAATCGCTGGAAACGCACGCGTGAGGAATTTGACAGGCGCTTTGAGGTGGTGAACGGGAAAGTGATGCCTAAGGCTGTAGCCGGTTCTGAGTCATCCGCTCCATATACTGCTGGATGATGGCCTTCAGTTCGCGTTCCATCTGAGCCTGTTTCTGAATTTTTCCCTTGAGGTTGTTTTTCATCAGACGGTCTTCGAGACTGTAAAGTGCCGTGGTCTTGACACCATCGAACTGAAGCACATAACCGTATTTCACATATTGGTAGATGCCGTTGAGATAATTAACAGCCCAGGTGTCATCCTTGGGGGTGTTCAGCACGTCGATGCCGAAGCCGAAATAGGACTTGGGATAGTGGAGCATACCCAGTACGATGGGCAGGATATCAATCTGTTGGGCTATCTTGTCCTGTATCTCTGGTTCACGTCCCGGCTCATATATAATAATAGGTGAAGAGAATCCGCCCAGGTCTGTCTGGTATTCCGCATGGTCGCTCATGTTGGTGTGGTCGCTGGTAAGCACGAAGATCGTGTTCTGGAACCAGGGCTGGCGGCGGGATGTCTCGAAGAACTTTCCAATGGCCATGTCGGTATAGCGGATACACTTCTGTATCTCGAGATGTTCTTCGGGGAATTGTTGCCGGTACTTCTCGGGTACTACGAAGGGATGATGGCTGGAGGCTGTGAATACGGCGGTCATGAAGGGTTCCGGCATACGGCTCATCTCCTCGGCGTAGTACTGCAGAAACGGCTCATCCCAGATGGCCCAGGTGCCGTCGAAGTCCTCGGTGCCCTTGGCGGCCTCATACTCCGTACGGCCGTAGTAGTGCTGGAAGCCCGTCTTCTGGGCGAAGGCCTGGAAACCCATACTGCCGTTTTGTGCCCCATGGAAGAAGGCCGTCTGATACCCCTCTGCCCCCAGGATACCTGCCAGTCCGCTGAACTCGTTCATGGAAGAAGGCGTGAGGATGAAGGGTTCCACGAACATCGGGATACTGGAGAGAATGCTGGGCATGCCGTCGATACTCTTGCGGCCGTTACAGAAACTATAGTGGAAAGTGGTGCTTTGGGCGATGAGTGAATCGGCAAAGGGCGTGTATCCTTTATAAGTGCCGCCATCGAGGTCGCGGTTGAGCGCGCCGATATATTCCCTTCCGAAACTCTCGACGATGAGGATAACGACATTCTTTTCCTTGAAAGCAGTATCATTGGGGACGGCGGGATGATGGATGGGCGAATAGACGGCCTCCATGGCCTCCTCGCTATCGAAGTAGTCGGGCACCATAAAGACGTTCTTGCCAATGGTGCGGATCAGTGAGAAGGGGGTGTTCAGGACCAA
>JAFYPG010000070.1 GCA_017547605.1 Prevotella sp. | reverse complement strand
GCCCGAGAGGTGAACATACGGTAGGGTTCATCGACGCCCTTGGTCACCAAGTCATCGATCAATACGCCGATATAGGCCTCGTCACGATGGAGGATAAAGGGCTCCGTCCTGTTTGTTGCTGTGCCACAGCAACCAGCAGAACCTGCTTTCAGGGCGGCGTTGATTCCTGCCATGGTGCCCTGGCCACCTGCCTCTTCATAACCTGTGGTACCATTCACCTGTCCTGCTAAGAAGAGGTTCTCAATGATCTTCGATTCCAACGAATGGCGCAGTTGGGTGGGATCGAAGAAATCGTACTCGATGGCATAGCCAGGACGATACACTTTAATATCCCTGAAGGCAGGCATCTTCTTCAGTGCCTCTATCTGCACATCCATCGGCAGGGAGGAGGAGAAGCCATTCAGGTACATCTCGTTGGTATCCTCACCCTCTGGCTCCAAGAACAACGGGTGTTTCTCACGATCAGGGAAGGTGACGAGTTTCGTTTCGATCGAAGGACAGTAACGCGGCCCTATCGACTGGATCTGTCCGTTATAAAGCGGTGAGTCTGCGAGACCGCTCTTCAGTATCTCGTGTACCTCCGCATTGGTGTTGACCGTCCAACAGGGGAGTTGTTTCAGGGCACCGCTCTTGTTCAGATAACTGAACTGATAGGGCTTCGTCTCACCTGGCTGAATCTCCATTTCATCGAAATGTATCGACCGCTTGTCAAGGCGAACAGGCGTACCTGTCTTCATACGGGCCGAGGTGACGCCATGACGTGTGATGCTCTCCGTGAAGTGGGGGACGGCGGGTTCGGCGATACGGCCGCCTGGTACCATCTTCCTGCCGATATGCATCAGACCGTTCAGGAAAGTACCAGCCGTCACGATGACGCATTTCGCATAGAGCTCAGCACCCCAGATTGTCCTCACACCGATGGCGCGTTTTGTTGGTTTTTCGACGAGCGAAGCGGCAGAGCCGAGCGGCTGTGACACAGCAACAGACTCGACCAGCAACTCGTCTGCCTGGTCCTGCCAGATATCGAGATTCTCCGTTTCATCGAGTTTTCTTCGCCATTCCCAGATAAACTTCCCTCTGTCGCACTGGGCACGAGGACTCCACATGGCAGGCCCTTTTCCGACGTTGAGCATCCTGAACTGTATTGAGGTGGCATCCGTCACGAGACCCATCTGTCCACCGAGGGCGTCGATCTCACGCACGATCTGTCCTTTGGCGATGCCACCAACGGCAGGGTTACACGACATCTGGGCGATCTTGTTCATGTCCATCGTCACCAGACAGGTCTTGGCACCCATATTGGCACTGGCGCAGGCTGCCTCGCAACCCGCATGACCGCCTCCGATGACGATGACATCATACTTCAGTATCATAATATTCGTTGATTTGGTTGCAAAGTTACGAAAAGTCGAGGGCAAAACAAAAAAAAGAGAAAGAAATAGTGTAAATATTTACTAAAACACTTGTACTATTCATAATTTTTTATTATTTTTGTACCCTCAACGCGTACGAACGTACCTAATAATAATTATAAAACAATCAATAATTCATTAAAATTCAACAACTTATGTGGTTAATCAATTCATCAATTGGTAGAAAAGTTGTGATGTCTGTAACGGGCATTGCGCTGATCTTGTTCCTGACCTTCCATGGTTGCATGAACTTGGTAGCGCTCTTCTCTGAGGACGGTTACAACATGATTTGCGAATTCCTGGGTGCCAACTGGTACGCCGTCGTGGCTACACTTGGCTTGGCTGCCCTGGCAGTGATTCACATTGTCTATGCCTTCATCCTAACGGCCCAGAACCGTACGGCACGCGGTAATAACCGCTATGAGGTGGCAACGGTGGTCAATTCCGGTAAGGTGGAGTGGTCATCGAAGAACATGCTCGTGCTCGGCCTGATCGTCGTGGTTGGCCTGCTGCTGCACCTGTACAACTTCTGGTACAACATGATGTTTGCCGAGTTGATGGGAACCTATCAGCAGATTGATCCAGCCGACGGTTTCGCCTGGATCAAGGAGACATTTGCCAGCCCGCTCTTTGTGGTGCTCTACATCATCTGGCTGGCTGCCCTCTGGTTCCACCTGACTCACGGCTTCTGGTCAGCCCTGCAGACCCTCGGCTGGAGTGGCAAGATCTGGTTCCAGCGCTGGAAGTGCATCGGCATCATCTACGTGACGCTGCTGATCCTTGCTTTCGTGGTAGTTGTTTTGGCTTTCGCATTCAAGTGCGCTCCGAGCCTCTGTTGTTAATCGTTTAAAACTGAAGAATTATGGCTAAAGTAATTGATTCTAAGATTCCCGCAGGTCCAGTACCTGAGAAATGGAAGGAATATAAGGCTCATCAGCGTCTGGTTAACCCGAAGAACAAGCTGAAGCTCGACGTCATCGTCGTTGGTACTGGCTTGGCTGGTGCTTCTGCAGCCGCTTCTCTTGGTGAGATGGGCTTCAACGTGATCAACCTGTGTATTCAGGACTCTCCCCGTCGCGCTCACTCGATCGCCGCTCAGGGTGGTATCAACGCCGCCAAATGCTACCAGAACGATGGTGACTCTGTCTATCGTCTGTTCTACGACACTGTGAAGGGTGGGGACTATCGTGCTCGCGAGGCCAACGTGTATCGTCTGGCAGAGGTTTCTAACAATATCATCGACCAGTGCGTGGCTCAGGGCGTTCCCTTCGCTCGTGAGTATGGTGGTATGCTGGC
>JAFYPG010000001.1 GCA_017547605.1 Prevotella sp. | reverse complement strand
TTATATTTAATATTATAATATTAAATATAATAGATAAATATCCAGTTGAGTATTTCTCAATATTCATTTTGCTAATGAAACGGCAGAACAGGAAAACGGCAACGGGACGAAATAGGGGGAGGGGGCTGAGGGTTGAGGAGAACGGAGCAATCTCGGGGATTGAACTAACCAATCGAGGGGATTGCCGTAATCTCTTTAAACTCAATGAGAACCGTCCCCACTGAGTTCACTCCACCTGATGATAGTTGATCAGGCCTTCGATAGGACTCTGGAGGATCGTACCCATCGTATATTCCTCGGCCTCGACAACCTCCGTGAGTTGGTCGGCAAAGAAATGTGCAATACTGCCGACAAACGACAGAGGCAGATAATCGCGTCCAAAAGGCGCAACATGGACATGAATAAAATCCTCGAAATTATGCTTAACGAGTGCCTCGACACCTGCATCATCTATATGCTCGTGAATGAAGGTGGCAAGACTGGCGAGGAAACGGTTGGCCAATGGCTGGCGATAAATCCGATCGATGATCTGCGGCAGCGAAAGTTTCATCCTCTTCTCAAAATCATCCTTGATTTCTTTTGACAAAAGACCGCTATACAAATCGTGCAGGAAACGCTTGCCAAGTACCGCCCCACTCCCCTCGTCGCCCAGGATATAGCCCAAGGCTGTAGTCTTCTCCACGATACGGTTACCATCATATAGACAGGAATTCGCACCCGTACCTAAGATACTGGCAATACCATAGTTGCGGCCACAAACCGCGCGAGCGGCACCCAACAGGTCACTGTGAGCCTCGACGACCTCCGCGCACGACAAGGCCTCGCGGAGCACCTGTACCATCGGCGCCTCTTTCTCAGGGCGGACACCACTACCATAAAAATATACATGACTAACGTTCTCTATGGAGAGATGCGGCAGGAGTTCCGACAGCAGAATCTGACGGATCTCATTGTCTGACTGGTGGACGGGATTGATACCCTGTGAGGAGATACGGAGGATGGACGCAGGTTTCCCGTACATGGCGGGACACAGGAGCGCCCAGTCGGTTTTCGTGCTGCCACTATCGGCGATGAGCGTGACCATTATTCAGATATATTAAAGTTTTGGATGCAAAAGTAGCAAAATTTTACTTAACAAGCAAGAATAATCGCGAAAACTTGCACGTATCTGCGATATTTTTTATACCTTTGCAGAAGAAAAAACAACGAAAGATACGATTATGAAAAGACTCGTCATCATATTATTACTACTGGTATGCATCGTCCATGAGGCCAGTGCTGTACTGAAGGAGAAGGACCTGGAGCAGACCCTCACCATTCTCCAGGCAGAGTTAGAGCAATATAACAGTGAGCTTTCTGTGCGCAGCGCTGCCCGCAGAGAACGTACGAAACGGCTCCTGACCACCCTTCTGCAGACGATGAAGCGCGCTGACCAGAACGCGATGATGCTATATTCGCAGCAACAGGACAACGTGTTCGACTTAACCTACGCCTGTCACGAGGCTACGAAACAATACCAGGACTTCCACAAGCAGCAGTTACCCTTCACGGAATTCCTGGAGAAGACGGAGAAAGACATCGCCCGATACGATAGTCTTATCCGCCGTCTGGAGGGCATGCCCGACATCATCATGACCGAATATGGCGACCAGAAGCGCGACACCTGTCTGGTGCTGGCCAAAAATATCCGTGCCATGTTGCAAGGCAACGCCAGACAGTTGAAGCAGAACATCCGTTTCTACGAGATGTCCGAACGTCGGCTAAGGGAACAAAACGAGTATGCCCAGAAGCGCTACAACGATATCCAGAAAAGCATCTTCATCAACGGCGGCGACAACTACCTCACCCTGCTCAGTAACCTTGACAGGCGCTGGCAGCAACTCACAGACTCGCTGAAAAAGAAATACGACCTCAATCCAGACAGCCAATCCAGATGGAGCGTCATCTGGATTCTGGCGACATTCTTCGTGATTCTGATTTATATCGTCATCGCCATCATACTCAACCAGCTCTTCTTCCGCTTTCTGATGCCGAAACGATTCCGCACCGAGGAATTCCACAAGAAACGGGCCTGCATCATCATGGCCACGACAACTATCACCTTCGCGCTCATCCAAGGAGCTATCCTCATAATCGGAACAGGACAGCGCTACCCCTTTGTCTATATGGCAGCCAGTCTGTTGGTGGAATATGCGTGGTTGTTGG
The DNA here is from genome assembly GCA_017547605.1 of Prevotella sp. Lineage (GTDB taxonomy): Bacteria > Bacteroidota > Bacteroidia > Bacteroidales > Bacteroidaceae > Prevotella. The sequence continues at coordinate 13,541 of JAFYPG010000001.1, read as the reverse complement.
GTGTGATCCTCATCTCCCTGTTATTACGGGTGAAGAGTGAACAACTGAGCAGTGCCATTCGCATCTACGCGCCTCTGATTACCGTCGGCTTCATCGTGATCGGCTGCCGCATCATACTTATCCCCAACGAACTGGTGAATCTCGTGTTGCCGCCCGTGCTGTTGCTCTGCGCCCTATGGCAGTGGTTCGTCATACGCCGTCACAACCAGAACATCCCTCGCTCAGACATTTTCTATACCTATATTTCTCTGACGGTATTCATCGCCTCGGTAGTCTGCTCATTCATCGGCTACACACTGCTGGCCGTGCAACTGCTCATCTGGTGGATCATGCAGTTGACCTGCATCCTGACCATTACCTGTATCAGCCGCTACTTGGAGATCTACGCAAAGAAAAAACGACTGGCCGAGAAGCCCATCACACAGACATGGGCCTACCTGCTGGTGGAAAAGATGATCCTGCCCATCCTGAGCGTGACGTCAATCATGCTGAGCATCTACTGGGCCGCCAATGTGTTCAACTTAGGCGACATGTGTTGGGAACTCTTCAAATACAACTTCATCGACATGCAGAACTCACAGGGAGAATCAACTTTGCAAGTGTCATTCCTGAAATTGACGATGGTCATCTCAATGTGGTATGTATTCCGCTACATCGTCGTGACCATCCTGGCACTGATGAAGGTACACTTCGAAATCAAGGATCCCACAACGGCCGCCTCGAAGGAGATGATGGGCAAAAACGTCATCCAAGTCTTCGTCTGGGGCGTCTGGCTCATGCTCTCACTATCCATCATGCATATCAGCGTGGCATGGCTGCTGGCCATCTCCGGTGGTCTCTCCACAGGTATCGGTTTTGCCTCGAAGGACATCATTGAGAATATCTACTATGGTGCCTCACTGATGGCCGGGCGCATCAAGGTTGGCGACTGGATACAGATAGAAGGCACGATGGGTAAGGTAATGTCAATCAACTACACCTCAACGGTCATCGAGTCGCTCTACGGTGAGGTGATCACCTACCAAAACGCCCAACTTTTCACCAAGAACTACAAGAACCTGACGCGCAACCACGGCTACGTACTAGCCGTCGTACCCTTCAGCGTGGCCTACGGTTCGAATCTGAAGGATGTGACTAACCTCGTTGAGGAGACCCTGAACAACATGCACCACCAATGGATGGACCAGACAAAGCGCGTCAGATGTGTCTGTGCGGAGATGGCCGACTCCAGCGTAAATTTCAACCTGTTCGTGTGGGCCGATGCGCCGAAAAAGTCGTATGTGGTAAGCGACGTGCTGAAATGCGTCTATGACACCCTGAACCAAAACGGTATTCAGATCCCATTCCCACAGCGCGACATACATCTGATCAAGGAGTGAAGAATGAAGAGTAAAAAGTGAAATATTCGGACTTTTTCTTGGTGGTTTTATAAAAAATGCTTATTTTTGCAGGGCAAAATGAATAACAAAACGACGATCATAGCTGGTCCCTGTGTCATTGAGTCGGCAGAACTCCTCGATACGGTGGCACGAAAGTTGGTGGAAATCAATGCCAAACTGGGCACTGACATCATCTTCAAGGCCTCGTTCGACAAGGCCAACCGCACCTCCATTCACTCGTTCAGAGGTCCTGGGATGGAGCGCGGTCTCCAGATGCTGGCGGATATCAGGGAGAGATTTGGGCTCAGGATCCTGACGGACATCCACGAGAGTTGTCAGGCCCAAGCCGTCGGTGAGGTATGCGACGTGATCCAGATTCCCGCCTTCCTCTGCCGACAGACAGACCTGCTCATCGCTGCTGCCAAGACGGGGCGCACGGTGAATATCAAGAAAGCTCAGTTCCTCAGCGGACAGGACATGAGATATCCCGTAGAGAAGGCCCGTGACGCAGGAGCCAAAGAGGTATGGCTGACAGAACGCGGCAATATGCTGGGCTATAACAATCTCGTGGTGGATTTCCGCAACATCCCCGATATGTTGGAGATCGTACCAACGGTGATCATGGATTGCACCCACAGCGTACAGCGTCCTGGCGGCAACAACGGCAAGACGGGCGGCGACCGCCGCTTCGTACCTCAGATGGCCCTTGCTGCCAAGGCCTTTGGTGCTACCGGTTATTTCTTCGAAGTGCATCCCGATCCAGACAAAGGACTGAGCGACGCCGCCAATATGCTGGAGCTCGACAAACTGGAAGCCTTAGTTGAAAAACTAACAAAAGACTAAATGACAATGAAAGTAAGAGATTACGCGATACAATGTTTTAAGGATGAGGCAGAAGCCGTACTCGGACTGATTCCGCAGTTAGACGATAGTTTCGACGCCGCCGTGAAGCTCATGTTCGAATGCAAGGGCAAGGTGATCGTGACGGGTGTCGGCAAGAGCGGACACATCGGCGCGAAGATCGCCGCCACTCTCTCGAGCACGGGGACACCCTCCTTTTTCATTAACCCGCTCGACGTATTTCACGGCGACCTGGGTGTAATGACCTCAGACGATGTGGTACTCGCTATCTCCCACTCCGGACAGACCGATGAACTGCTGCGTTTCATCCCTATGGTGCTCCACATGCAGATACCCATCATTGGCATGAGTGGCAATCCCGACTCTCTCTTGGCCAAATACTCCACCTGTCATCTAAACGTACACGTGGAGAAAGAGGCATGTCCAATGAACCTCGCCCCCACTAGTTCGACGATGGCTCAACTGGCCATGGGCGACGCCCTAGCCATCGCACTCATCCAATTGCGCCATTTCCAGCCACGCGACTTTGCCCAGTTCCATCCAGGCGGAGAACTTGGCAAGCGCCTGCTGACCACCGCCCAGGATGTAATGTTCAAGGAAGACCTGCCCGTGCTGCCGCCAGAGATGCACCTGGGCGAGGCCATCATCCTTGTGAGCAAGGGCAAGCTCGGACTTGGCATCGCCGAGGTGAACGATGAGATTGTCGGCCTGATTACCGACGGTGACATCCGTCGTGCGATGGAGAAATGGCAGGCAGAGTTTTTCGACCATACGGTCAGCGACATCATGACCCGTACACCGAAGACGGTCAGACCAGAGACAAAGATTACCGAGATTCAGAGAATCATGAATAAATACAAGGTACATTCCGTATTGGTGACCGATGACCAGCGCCATCTGCTGGGAGTTGTGGATCATTACTCGTGTATGCTATAACATAACAGTGAAAACAAGGCCATTTATGAGAACGATAAAAAAACTTTTGATTGCCATGTTGCTCGCCCTGCCTCTGGTAGTGGTGGCAGACCATCTGTTCAAAACACTCGATGCCCGTGACGGACTTACTTCCAGTCAGGTAAACTGTATCATGAAGGACTCCAGGGGCTATATATGGATAGGTACCCCTGCAGGACTCTATCGCTTTGACGGTTATACGTTCCGTAACTTCCAGAGCGACTCGCAGGACGGTTCCTCACTGAACGACAGTTATATCAAAAGTATCCAGGAGTTGCTCGACGGCAACCTGCTGATAGAGACCTCCTCGGGCTACTGTGTATATCATCCACAGACGGAGACCTTCGAGCGCGACATGAAACAGTATTTCGCGCGGATGGGCATCGAGACCATTCCCACCGTCGTCTATATCGACCGACACAAGAACCTGTGGGGTGCCATTCCCAACAAGGGCGTTGTGGCCTACAATCAACAGCAACAGTTGCTCTTTGAATTCGGCTATACCAACGATGCCTCTGGCGTACCACAAGGTGTCGTCTGCTCCATCGGAGAATGTAATGATGGTGCCGTTGTTGTCTATGATGATGGCAGGATGGTATGCTGCGACGTCATGCATCAGCAACATACTGTTTGGGCCACTACCGACACGCCTTTGAGCAAAAAACGGAAAAACAAGTCGCTGAAGGTCTTTGCTGACAAAATGGATAACCTCTGGCTCTACGGACAGGGCACCCTGATGATGTACGACAAGAATGCCGACACCTGGAATACTTCTACAGGTGAACGTCTGGGAATGACGGGTATGGGCGTTGACCGCAACATCAACGGCATGGCGGGTGACAAGAGCGGTAATATCTGGATTGGCTCAGATCAGCTGGGACTGTTGAAGATGGATGTCAATACCCACGAGACGGAATCCGTAAAGCCACGTAACATCAATGACAACCCGAACTTTATAGATCACGTGAGTATCCAGAGCGTCTATGTCGATGACACGGACCTGCTGTGGGTAGGAACGGAGAAGTCAGGCGTTGCCTACTGCGGAGAGAACATCTACCGTTTTGGTGCCCGTCACTTAGGCGATATCACAGCCATGGCCCAGGATGCCAACGGCACCATCTGGTATGGTACGAGCGACCAGGGTGTCCTTGACTACAACGGTCCTTTGGCAAGTATGAAAGTATCCGCCATGGCCACCACCCCAGACGGTAGTCTCTGGGTAGGCTCCAAGCGTAATGGGCTCACCCGTATCAAGGGAGGCAGTACAATTCTCTACTCACTGGCCAAGGACAGTATGGCCACACTTATCGACGATCATGTGAATGCCCTCTGTACTGATAAGATAGGTAACCTATGGATTGCCACCAATGGCGGACTGCAGGTGTATAATCCGAAGATGAACACCTTCTCATCCTATACCCGTGAGAACGGCAAACTGAACACGAACAACATCACCAGTCTGTACTATAACCACGAGGCCAAGAACAACAACCTGTATATAGGAACTGCCGAGGGACTGATTATCCTGAATCTGTCGTCAACGGAAAAGACGGTACTGACTGGCAATGTCGCTAACATCAAGTCGTTTACTAACAACTTCATCACCCAGATCCTACAAGACTCCAGAGGTCTTATCTGGATTGGTACCCGTGAGGGTCTGAACATCCTCAATCTGGAGAACGACGAACTGGATTACCTGACAGAGAAACAGGGTCTCTGCAATAATAATATCTGTGGTATTGCGGAAGACAACAACCACAATATCTGGGTGACCACCAGCAGTGGTGTCAGTCGTATCGTTATCCAGAGGAACCATGAAGACGGTTCCAACAACTATGGTCTTTACAACTATACGACTGCCGACGGTTTGCAGAGCAATGAGTTCAATCCTGGCTCTATCATGACCCAAGCCGACGGCAATGTACTGCTTGGAGGACTCTATGGTGTGAACTGGGTCATCAGAAAAACATCTGATGAGAAGGATGCCCTTCCCCGCGTGATGCTCACCCAACTGTTCATCGGTGAGGAGGAAATACTCACTGGACACGCCTACGAGGATCGGATTGTACTTCCCCAAGCACTCAACGAGACTAACAAACTACAACTGGGACATAACCAGAACACCTTCACCATTAAGTTCGCTGCGGGTAACTATAACCAGAGTGAGCGCCTCCAGTTCATGTACTGGATGGAGGGTAAGGATGATGACTGGCGTAACGGTAACGCCCTGACGCATGGTGTGACCTTCAAGGATCTCTCCAGCGGCACTTATATCCTGCACGTGAAAGCCATCAGTGCTGAGGGTGCCGTCAGTAACCAAGAGCGCGTGCTGACCATCAGCATCGAGCGCCACTGGCTCCTCTCCTGGTGGATGTTGACAGCATATGCATTCATCGCTATCGTCATCCTATATTTCTGGCGCATCGGACTGAAACAAATCTCCGTGATCAAGGCCAGGAAGAAGGCTGTCATCGAGGAACTTGCCATGCAGCGCGAAGAGATCAAGTCGGCCAGTGAGGATCTACGTCAACCCATGGCCCGTATGACTTCCATCATCGGTAACCTCTCTGAGAAAGAGAAGTCGCTGGAGGAGCGCGAGCAGTTGAACGCCCTCCACTCACAGATGCTGCAGATCATCACCCGAGTCAGTGATATGCAAACGAATCTGGAGAATCCGGAGGCCAGGGCGAAGAACGCCGTCCACGACCGTATGGAACTGAACGGACGAGGTGAGATAGACCTGCCAGATATCGCCAGCCGTTCGCTGACAACGGACACGGCACGGCCTACCAGAGCGGCCCTCGACTCACCGACGATGAAGTTCACGGTAGTCATGATCGATGACAATGACGACTTCCTGAAGTTCGCCACTGCACGCCTCAAGTACGTCTATGACTTCCACGCCTACAACGATATCGAGAAGGCGGCTGCCGATCTGGATGAGATGCGTTGTGACATCGTCGTATGTAAACAGGATATGGAAGGTATGACGGGTAGTGACCTGTGTAACCAACTGAAGACCAGTCCTACCACACAGCGAGTAAAGTTCGTGCTGATGACAGAAGGCACTCTGACGCCTCAGGATATGCGTGCACAGAACATCACGCTCTCTGCCGATGACTATCTGGCCAAGCCTTTCAACCTGCAGGATGCCATGATGCGGTTCAACAAGGTGCTCGGACTCGGTGCCATCGAAATCAATAGCGACCTGATCGAAGGTGCGGAGACCCGTATGCTGGAGGATCGCAACGCCAGTATGACAACTGCAACAGAGAGTTACAACATCGCAGAGTACAAGCCGACAATTAATGACGAACCCGATGCCGACGATCCGATGAACCGTGTGGAGACGAAGATCAACAAGCGCGATAACCAGTTGGTACGCCAGACCTATGAGGAAGAGTCTCAACAGTATGCCGAGGGTGGAGAGACCAGTCTGTCTGACTACTCGATGCTGGATGCCATGGATCAACAGTTGCTAAGGAATATTGAGCAATACGTGATGCAGAACATGAGTCGCGGACAGATCAGTCTGGAAGAGATGGCCAGTGCCATGGGCATGGGACGTGTACCATTCTTCCATCGTGTTCGTAGCCTCACGAATAAGACACCGGCAGAACTGGTGCGCGACTTGCGTCTGAAACATGCCTGCATTCTTCTGAAACGTACGAATATCAATATGAGTGAGTTGGCCACGAACATCGGCTTCATGACGGCCGAGAACTTCATCAACATCTTCAGGGAGAAGTTCGGCATGACCCCGCTTGAATATAGACTCAAACATCGTAAATGAGAGGTTAGTAGTTAGGGGTTAGAGGTTAGAGAAATTCTGAGAACAGAGAAATGAGAACAGTATTATTATCAAATTATATCCGCTTTATACCCTCTTTATTTCACCGCCGCAGGAGTATTCTCTCACCCCTAACCACGAACCTCTTACCTCTCTTATTTCTCCCGCTGACGCTTTCCGCCCAGACCAGCGACTCCATCCTCGTGGAGGCGATGCGTCAGAACGGCATTACCTTTACCCATGACAACAGCGTCAAACTCCTGATGTCGGGTAAGGAAAAATTCGCTGATATGTTCGACGCCATCCGCCAGGCCAAGAGCAGTGTCCATCTGGAGTATTTCAACTTCCGAAATGACTCCATTGCCAACCTTCTTTTCGACATCCTCCGTGAGAAACGGAAAGAGGGAGTGGAAGTGCGCGCCCTCTTCGACGGTTTCGGCAACGACTCCAATAACCAACCCCTCAAGAAAGAGCATCTCAAGAAACTGCGGGAGGATAGTATCGACATCTATGAGTTCGACCCTATCCGTTTCCCTTGGGTCAACCATATCTGGCCCCGTGACCACAGGAAGATTGTCATCATCGACGGAGAAATCGGTTATACTGGAGGTATGAACGTAGCCGACTATTATCTGGTTGGCACAGAACAAGTGGGTGAATGGCGGGATATGCATTGCCGCATTGAGGGTTCGGCCGTCAATGAGCTACAGGCGATTTTCGCCCGGATGTGGAAACGTGTCACCAAGGAAGAACTGACTGATCCTAAGTATTTCCAGGGGAAGCCGGCAGGCGACAAGATGATCGGCATCGCCAACCGTGAGCCGAAAACATCGAACGAGATCATGCGCCGTTTCTATGTAAAAGCGCTCGACAGTGCCAAGGACTCCGTAAAGATCGTGAATCCCTACTTCGTCCCCACCTCATCCGTCATCAAGGCCTTGAAGCGTTGTGCGGAAAGAGGCGTGAAGATGGACATCCTCATGTCCTCGAAATATGATGTGCAGATGACACCCGATGCGGTCATCTACAATATGAAGAAACTCGCCAAGCGCGGTGCCCGTATCTGGCGTTACAGGCCAGGGTTCCACCACTCTAAGATCATGATGATTGATGGTAAATACTGCACCGTAGGCAGTACGAACCTTGATGCCCGCAGCCTGCGCTTCGACTATGAGATCAACGCCCTGATCATCGATCCTGAGACTACCCATGAACTGGAAAACAAGTTCATTGAGGACACGGAGAAGTGTGACTTTATGACAAGGGAGGATCTGAAGAAGAGCCAGAATACCTGGCATAAGTTCGTAGGATGGTTGGGCCATCTGCTGACATTTGTCCTTTAGTCCATGAAGCGCGACACCATCATATCCATCTGCAAGGGCATCGCCATCATCCTGATGGTAATCGCCCACGCCGAGGCACCGGGATGGCTCTGTAAGTTTATCTTCGAGTTCCACATGCCCCTGTTCTTCATCACGGCCGGCTATTTCTTCTCACAGAAATACCTGAACGACGAAGCGACCTTTATCAAGAAGCGTGTCAAGGGACTCTACTGGCCCTTTGTCAAGTGGTCTGTGTTTTTCCTGATCATCCACAACTGGATGTTCGACATCGGCATCCTCAATGAGGTCTATGGTAACGAGACGGGCGGTGTCACCCATCCCTATACCTGGCATCAGATCCAGCAGAATCTCTGGAACATCGTTACGGCCATGGGGGGCTACGACCAGTTCCTCTGCGGAGCCTTCTGGTTCTTCCGAGGACTCTTCGTCGCCAGTATCCTATACCTTATTATATATAAGATAGTGTTGAAGGTGCTGCCCCAACGACGAGCAACCTTAGCGCCCTATATCATCTGCCTCATCCTGCTTTTGCTCTGCGGTTGGAAGACGTACGAAGGTCTTAAGGTGGTGACACTGGTGCAGGGCGGCTATCGCGACATGATAGGTTGTTTCTTCTTCGGCTGTGGCTTTATCTTCCGTCAGTTCGTTGATCAGTATCGGACTGTGATGTCCCGCTACTACACCAGCCTTTGGACAACACTGCTCTTTGGTGGTATCGTTTTCCTGTTCTCAAAATACCTGACGGCAAACATGAACTGGCGTTCCACTTACACGCAGTTCCTCTCGCTCCCCATCCCTGCCCTGCTTGGTTTCCTGATGACCTACAACGTCAGCCGGTGGATAGACGGACATGAGAACATCCTGAAGCGTATGCTGGTATATATCGGCGACCATACGCTTTATGTCTTCATCTTCCACATCATCTCTTACAAAGTGGTGAGTCTTCTCAAGATCTGGTATTACGGTCTGGATATCCGTCAGGTTGGATGCCACATGGTCATCCACGACTACTCCCAACAGGATCTCTTCTGGATCCCCTACACCATCGCGGGTGTAGGCATCCCTATCCTCGGCATCTGGCTCTACGAACAGGCCAAGAAAAAGATCAAAGGATATAGAGCATCAACTGCTGCTCAGGCTCAGTAATGCCTTTCTCTTTCAACAGGTCGGCTTCGTTCTGGAGGATATACTCAGGTGTAGCACCCGTCTCTTTCAGAAAACGGTGGAAGCAGTCAGCCGCCTCATCGATATGTCCGCAGAACCAGAGACAATAGCCATAGTTCAGCAGGTCATCCGCCTGTACGTCTCCTGCCAGCAGTTGGGTATAAATCTTCTCCGCTGCCTCATATTTCCCTTCACAGACGAGCGTCCATGCCAACACGCGACTGACGTTCTGATCCTCAGGCGACTCATAGTTCAGACGGTACAGGTCTTTCAAGGCCTCAGCATATTGCCCGAGGTTTGTCAGACTGACGGCTCGGTTCAGGCAATAACTCTTCTTCTCTGGACGGATAGCCATTAACTGGTTATACGTATCCAAAGCCTCAGCATACCTGCCACGAGAGAAGAGTGCCTTGGCATAGCCGACAAGTGCCCGCTCATGTCCAGGCTGCAATTCCAATGCCTTGGCATAACACTGCAGGTCGTCATAGTCCTGTACTGGTGCTTTTAGCCCTTTCGGCTGATGCTGGGTCAGGTAACCTGCCATCATCCAGAACTGGAAGTCGCGCCTTGCTTCCCCATAGTTTGCCAGCAGAAGGGCCGCCTCTCTGGTACGCTTCTGCTTCAGCAGGAAGGCCGTGATCTCGTTGAACGACGGTTCCAGATGAGTCTCCGAGAAAACGGGATCAGCAAAGAAAAGATATCTGAGACCCTCAGTACTAAACGGATCGACAAACTCCGTCCTTTGTGGGAACAGTCTGAAGAAGCGATACATATCCTGCAGGTAGATACGGCGGATATAGGTGGGGCTCTTCAGTTCCTCTGTGGGCATCTCATTGATCGACGCCTCCCCTCTTTCCAGCATCTCACGCATATTCTGTGGAATACGATCCACCACCTGTTGGAAAGCAAAGGTAAACGAATACTTATCACTGTTGCAGAACGGTCCTTTCTCCATCATCATCTGGAGGAACTTATTCTGTCCCGTCTTACCCAATACCTCGGCAACAGCCGGATGGTGGATATAGAAAGGTACGAACCAGTTGCTCAGTTCGTTGAAGAAAGAAAAGCGCTTCATCTGGGAGAAACCACCGAAATAGATGTCCGATCCCTGTTTCTGCATATTCAGCATCCGCTGGAAACTCTCCTCCACCTGCTCCAGTTTATGCTCTTGTTCGCCAGGATGCAGGATATCCTCCATGGGATCCTCCTCCACTTCCTCAATACCGTTGCGGGTCATACGGAACGCCTGGTTATTCAGCAGGTCAGGCATGATCTCCTTCTGGATGGTCCGGGTGTCCTGTTCTGCATTGATACAGAAGATAATCTGCTTCTGCAGTTCCACCAGTTCCTGACGGCAATGCTCATCTTCCAGGAGTTTTTCCACCAGTTGGATCTGTTCAGGATAGATGGAGGCAGCCTCACTGTCTATGGCTAATACCCATCCTACCAAAGCGCGCTGGCGCACCTTTTCATCTGTGGCCTGCTCATAGACGTGGATCAGGGTACGGAACTTCGCCATGTCGAAATGCTCCAGCAATGAGAGCATCACGGCACTGACCATCATCTGCTGGTCGTTGGCATCCACCGTCGGCGACAGCAGAATCTCCTCCATCGCCCCTGCGATACCATCCGTCCAGATATCAGAGGTATAGATATAGTCGAACAGCACATTCATCTGGTGCTGATGCTGGCGATAGAGTTCCTGGCTCTTCGTCTCACGTTTGTTCTCTGGCTCCAAGTCCAACAGGGCCATCTCCGACACAAAGGTTTCCAGTTCCTCACGAAGGTTCTGTGGCGACCAGTCGCGGGCCGTCATGTGCAGGCGCAGATAGATGGAAGAAAGAAAGGAGGAATGCTCAATGCCATACCGCTTGCTGATATTCGTGCAGAGCACGTACATCCGTTGCAGCAACACCTGATAGAGCGACGGCAACTGCGGGTCCTTGAAGCCGCGCTTCCAGTAGTCGGCCATCAACTGATAGTCCGTACGCAAGGCGTGTAACCTGTCTGAGTTCACCTGATGGGGATGCACAGACAAGAAAGCCTCCAGCGCACTGATGGCAGCACTGAGGTTACGCGCTTTCAGATGGGAGAATACCTCTTTCAGACTCTGGTGTGTATCCATATCACTTCTTTAAGAGCCACTTCTGCGCCCGTTCGATATCCTTCTGTCGCGGAGGGGTTGCATGCGTAAACTTCAACGAGTCAGGAAGGGCGTTAAGCGCCTGCTTTGAAACGGTATAGTATTTCTTGATGACATCCCGATAATGGCGCACGCCATAGTGGTTGATGGAGTCACAGGCCTCATTATAGCCTTTCAGGAAGGCGACCATCTGCTTTTTCCGATTCTGGTCATCCATCCCTTTCCCTCGAAACACGATGGCACCCATCTGGATGTCCTCCTTTCGACTGTCGAGAATCACCTTATGTTTCTGCAACAATGCCTGCGTCGCCTGCGGTTCTGTCAGCAGCATGGCATCCATCTCGTTGTTCTCCAGCATCTTCAGGCGGATGTTCACGTCGTTCACCTGAATACGGAACACGCGCTCTGGCTTCAGTTTCGCACTATCTACAGCGAGGTCGCCCATGAGGTCTGTCACAGAATAGCGGGTCATCGCCAACATCTTGTCATCCAGGTGCTTCAGTTGGGTGATACGTGCCTGACGGTTACTGATCAGCAGCCAGTAGGCATTCGTCGCCGTGAAGTATGTCAGACTGTCGCCCAGTTTCTTCATCCGCTCTGCCCGCACCAGATCCGTCACAGAACCTTCCACCCTACCCCGCATCAGGGCTGTATCACAGTCCATCTGTGCCGTGAAGCGCTTCAGACGGATATCCACAGCCGTATCGAACATCTGGTGATCTTTGGCGATGAAGATGGGCAGACAGTCGAGCGTAGGCATCACGGCAACCTTCAAGGCCGCCGAGTCTTCCCGCGCCAGTTTCAGCCGCTGCTCACGCGACAGCCGCTTCGTCTCCTCATACGACTGTCCACAACTCACTAAGAGCACCAAGAGCGAAAAACCTATTAACAGTTTTCTCATAATCGGGGGCAAAGGTACGAAAAGTCGAGCAAAAAGCCAAATTTATTTGAGCTTTTTCGAGACGGAGTATCTTCGGCGAAGCCAAAGGTACGAAAAGTCGGGCAAAAAGCCAAAGAAATCCACCGATAATTTGGAACTTTACCAAATTCTTCTTATATTTGCAATCGGAATTATATCTAACCCAAAACAATCAAAACGATATAAAACAATCAAAACGATGAAAAGGTTATTCTTAATACTTATAACAATGCTGCTGCCGTTATGTGGCTGGGCAGAAAAACAGGGCTATGCCGTATTCAACAAGAGCAAGGGCACACTGACCTTCAAATATGGCGAAAAGCCTGAAGGTGATAATGTGTATGATACGGACAATACCAGCATATATCGTGTTGAATGGGAATTGACTTTTGAATATGTCACGAAAGTGGTGTTCGAGTCTTCCTTTGCCAAGGCACGACCAACTTCTACAGCCCACTGGTTTAGTACTATGCCTTATATTGGATACATGGTCAGTCCTCTGAAGGAGATTGTTGGACTGAAATACCTTAACACCAGTCAAGTGACTAATATGGCTAATATGTTCCTTGGTTGCAATAAACTGACCAGCCTTGACGTCAGTCATTTTGACACCAGCAAAGTGACAGATATGAGTAATATGTTTAGTGGTTGCGCTGGACTGAAGAGTCTTGATCTTAGTAATTTCAATACCAGCAAAGTCGAATCGTTTGGTAACATGTTCGAAAGGTGTAGTTCTTTATCCAGCCTTAACGTTAGCAGTTTTAACACAAGCAAATCCACACACATGGGTGGCATGTTTATATACTGTAGTAGTTTAAAGAAACTTGACGTCAGAAACTTTAATACAAGCAAAGTTACGGATATGTCCTATATGTTCTGTGGATGCACTGGTCTGACGTCTCTTGACCTCAGTAATTTTAATACCAGCAAGGTTGACAACATGTATTCTATGTTTTTGAGCAGCAACAATCTGACAGAACTCGATCTG